>CAKZRZ010000027.1 GCA_937918955.1 uncultured Arenicella sp. | reverse complement strand
CTTTGAACGTGCACAATCGCGCGCTGCAATACGCGTTGAAAGCCGATGCTCGGCTGGGTCTTCACTTCTGGTTGATCTTCTACTTGAGGAACATTATCGGCCAGGTGCAGTTTTAAATCTGAGCGCATCTCATCTAAATCGGCTCGACAGGCTTGCAACACAGCCATCGCTGAGCTGTTCTCGAGCAGAGCCAACAATAGGTGTTCAGTGGTTACAAATTCATGCCGGGCTTCATGCGCTACTTGAACGGCAAAATTGAGTGATTTCTCTAAATCTTTGGATATCATTGTTTATTTGCCTCGGGGTTACTCGCTGTCATCATCGGAGTCAGGCTCCATGGTGCACTGCAAGGGGTGTTTGTTCTGCTGCGCATATTGCATAACTTGCTCAACTTTGGTTTCTGCAATCTCGCGGGTAAATACACCGCAGACGCCTGAACCTTTCTGATGAACATGCATCATAATTTGCGCCGCTTTTTCCTCAGAGTGGTGAAAAACTGAGGTCAGCACATCAATGACGAACTCCATGGTGGTGTAATCGTCGTTAAGCAGCAACACTCGATATAGTGGTGGCCACTTGAGACGAGGCTTAGCTGTTTCAATAGCTAAATCGTCATTATGAAAAGGTTCTGGGTAGTCACTCATTATTAAATCAGTCGTTAGTCTCTAAAACGAGCTCAGTGCCCGCGAATGCATTAAAAAGTAGGTCAGCTCTAAGTTTGCGCTCTATTATCCATTTTTCAAGCACTATTTACTAGACAAACGCCTTTCTACTGCTTATTAATTGCCTGTCACACTTGACCTTTGTTTATCAAGAAGGTCTACTTGCAAAGTCAAATTATTACAGAGAATTTGATGTACGTTGTGAAGTCAAATAAGAGTTAATCGGGTCAAAGAAAGCCTAGTAAAACCACAGAGACTTCTCCTATATACCTGAAGCGAATATCAGGATATTTTATCAAAGTGAGGAAAAAAGATGGCTACAAGAGGAACCGTGAAATGGTTCAACTCTTCTAAAGGGTTTGGATTTATTGAACCAAGTGATGGCGGCAATGATGTGTTCGCACATTATTCTGAAATCGATATGGATGGATACAAAACACTTAACGAAGGCCAAGAAGTTGAATATGAGCTCGAAGACGGAGACAAAGGCCCAAAAGCCGCTAAGATCCGCGCAGCATCATAATTAAAATCATCTTTAACGCTTAGTAACCGCTTTTATTTGTACTAAAAACAATAACAATCAAACCTAGCGGTCATTAAAAAAGCACGAGCCCAAATGGGTCGTGCTTTTTTTATGTTCAGTACTTTTTATGTTAAGCACTAGCCCCCACTCGAGGGCGTGAACGGTATACAACTGTGGCATGCGGGCCACCGGAGCGGCTAGTCAACGAAGCCCGCTACTGCACATTTGCATCTAATGAAGCACTAGCTCATTCCGCCAAGGCTAACTTTTTAGCCAAGGCGGGAACGGTTAGACGCTACGCTTTAAAGCCGTCAATAATTTTATTGAATGTTTCACTCGGGCGCATTGCAGCAGACGCAGCATCTTCTGATGGTAAGTAGTAGCCATCAATATCCACCGAGTCACCTTGCGCTTCAGTTAACTCAGCAACAATAGTCGCTTCGTTCGCTGAAAGTTGCTCAAATAATGTCGCAAACTTAGCTTTCAGGCCAGCATCTTGATCTTGAGCGGCTATTGCTTCTGCCCAAAAAAGACTTAGATAGAAGTGGCTTCCACGGTTATCTAACTCGTTTACCTTACGCGATGGCGATTTTCCCTCGGTGAGCAATTTGCTCGTAGCTATATCGAGCGTGTCGGCTAGAATCTGCGCTTGAGGATTATCATTTACATCCGCTAAATGTTCGAACGATGCAGCTGTCGCCAAGAATTCGCCCAATGAGTCCCAACGCAAGTGACCTTCTTTAGTAAACTGTTGAACATGCTTAGGAGCTGAACCACCAGCGCCTGTCTCAAACAATCCACCGCCGTTCATCAAAGGAACGATAGACAGCATCTTCGCACTGGTGCCAACCTCAAGAATCGGAAATAAGTCAGTCAAATAGTCACGCAGTACATTACCCGTCACTGAAATAACATCTTTACCTTCAGTGATTTGCTCAAGTGAATAACGTGTTGCATCAGCCGGCGACATGATTTTTAAATCCAGATCGTCGATATCATGATCACGCAGATACTCGTTAACTTTAATAATCAACTGAGCTTCATGCGGACGGTTCTTATCTAACCAGAAAACCGCAGTTGAACCAGTTTTACGTGCACGATTAACCGCCAACTTGACCCAATCGCGGATTGGCGCGTCTTTTACTTGGCACATGCGCCAAATATCGCCTTCTTGCACAGCGTGTTCAAACAAAATCGCGTCAGACTCTTCATCAATAACGCGCATATAACCGTCGTACTCCATCTCATACGTTTTGTCATGAGAACCGTACTCTTCAGCTTTTTGCGCCATCAAGCCAACGTTTGACACACTGCCAATTTTAGTTGGATCAAGCGCACCGAATTCCTTACAAAAGTCGATCACTTCTTGATAGATGTAGGCATAAGTACTCTCAGGGATAACTGCTTTGGTGTCTTGCAGCTCTCCGTCCATATTCCACATCTTTCCTGAGTTGCGAATCATCGCAGGCATTGATGCATCTACGATCACGTCACTTGGAACATGAAGGTTTGAAATACCTTTGTCTGAATCAACCATTGCGATTGCGGGGCGATTTTCATAGCACGCTAAGATATCGGCTTCGATTTTGTCGCGAAGGTTGCCTGAGATTTGTTCGATAATGTTGTAGAGATTACCTAGACCGTTGTTCGGCTGAACATTGAGTTCATCGAACAGGGTAGCGTACTTTTCGTACACGTCTTTGTAGTAAACCGTTACCGCGTGACCGAATACGATTGGGTGCGAGACCTTCATCATGGTGGCCTTTACGTGCAAAGAGAACAACATGTCATTCTTTTTCGCATCATCAATTTGCTCAGCATAGAATTCGCGCAAGGCGTTTTTACTCATGAACATCGCATCGATAACTTCGCCATCAAGCAATTTCAAACCAGATTGCTTAACTGTGCTGTTGCCGTATTTGTCGGTGAACTCAATTTTCACTGAACACTCTTTATCAAGCGTCATTGAACGCTCGCTAGAACGGAAGTCTCCGCCGTTCATAGTCGCAACATGAGAACGTGAGGTCGGCAGCCATTCTCCCATTGAGTGAGGATTACTACGAGCGTAGTTCTTAACCGCCGCTGGCGCACGTCGATCAGAGTTACCCTCGCGAAGAACCGGGTTTACATTACTCCCTTTGACTCGCTCGTAAGCCTCACGAATCTTATTCTCTTCATCTGTTTTGGGATCATCAGGGAAATCAGGTAAGGCATAGCCTTTGGCTTGCAACTCTTCGATTGCCGCCTTAATCTGAGGAATCGACGCACTGATGTTCGGGGTTTTAATAACGTTGGCACTAGGCTCTAAAACCAGCGTTCCTAACTCTGCGAGCGCATCTTCTACTTTTTGGTCAGCATCGATATAATCTGACAAGTTTGCCAAAATACGTGATGCAAGTGATATATCTTTAGTATCAACTTCTACGTCACAGGTCGCAGCAAACGACTGAAATATCGGCAGTAGTGATCGTGTTGCCAATGCTGGCGCTTCGTCTGTTAGGGTGTAGAAAATCTTAGATTTGGCGTTGCTCATCGTATTTTATCTCGAACCTTATAAATGATGTTGAGTTTGTTGGGGCAATAATTTCTGTAAACACACGGCACTGCATTTTGTATTAAATGCGTGCCGAGTATTAGATCGTTTCAGGTGAAATTAGACCTGCTGATGCACTGCTTGAATGCAAATAACTAATGGCCGCAATAACTGAGTGTTATAGCCATAATCAATGCGATCAATCTTGCTCTGAAAAACGGCTGAGATAATAGCATAAAAGTTTTTACTAAGCATTGTAAAAGCCATCTCACGGCCTCACACTATGGTCTGATAGACCAAGCTCGGGACTTGCCTATACAAGCAAGTCACAGAAGGTTTACAGCTCAGCAACCTTAAACCAAGCCTACTATAGGCGTTCAAATACCTTATACCTAAAACGCAAGGCGCATTATTTATGTGGACACCCGATATTACTGTAGCAGCAATCTGTGAGAGCGACGGCGAGTTCTTACTGGTAGAAGAAATGTCAAAGTCGAGTAAAGAGATTGTCTTTAATCAACCTGCTGGGCATTTAGAGCAAGGAGAAACTATTTTAGCTGCGGTTATCCGAGAAACGCTAGAAGAGACCTGTCGGCACTTTACGCCTGAGGCACTCGTTGGCATCTATCGGCACGAAGCTCAAAACGGCAAAACCTATATTCGATTTACATTTTGTGGCTCAGTCAGTGAGCTTGATCCTAGCTGCCAACTGGATTCAGACATTATTCGCACACACTGGTTAACAGCTGAAGAAATATTCGAACATCCGTCACTAAGAAGCCCAATCGTAGTAGAGTGTTTAAAGGACTATTTAAATGGTGCGAGACATTCTTTGGATATCGTCACAGAGCTCTAGTCCTCGCAACACATGCAAAGCAATAACAACAGTGCATTAATTTAGCCATCGTTTAATTTAGATAAACATGAACTTAGATCATAAGCCAGAAGATACTCATGTCGTGGTCGGGATGTCCGGGGGCGTTGATTCGTCAGTGACCGCGCATTTGCTTTTACAGCAAGGCTACACCGTGACAGGTATGTTCATGAAAAACTGGGAAGAAGACGACACCGAAGAATATTGTGCCGCCGCAGAAGACTTAAAAGACGCTGCGCAAGTCTGCGAACGCATAGGCATTGACTTACACGAAGTGAACTTCGCTCATGAGTATTGGGAAAACGTGTTCGAGCATTTTCTGGCTGAATACCAAGCCGGCCGTACGCCTAATCCGGATATTCTGTGCAATAAAGAAATCAAGTTTAAAGAATTTTTATTGCAAGCTGAAACTCTCGGCGCCGACTATATAGCAACCGGGCACTACGTAGCTAAAGGCTTTGTTGATAATAACTCTGAGCGTGAAGCGCTGCTCTTGCGCGGCTCTGACGCCAACAAAGATCAGAGTTATTTTCTTTACACACTTCAGCAACATCAACTACGTAAGAGCTTGTTCCCGCTTGGCGAAATTGAGAAACCAGTTGTACGTCAAATTGCTGATGAGCAAGGCTTCGTGACACATAATAAAAAGGACAGCACCGGTATATGCTTTATTGGTGAACGCCGCTTTAAGGATTTCTTGAGTACCTATCTAAAGCCCAACCCTGGGAACATGGTAGATGTCAATGGAAACACCGTAGCAGAGCATGACGGGCTAATGTATTACACATTAGGACAGCGGCAAGGGCTAAATATTGGTGGCGCGGGCCAAGCTTGGTATGTTGCTGGAAAAGACGTAGCTAGCAACGAATTACTGGTTGTACAAGGCCATGACCACCCTGCGATGCTCACTCAAACAGTTGTTGCCGACGGAATGGACTGGGTCAGTGAAACTGCTCCAAAGAAAGGCGACGTGCTCACCGCCAAAACCCGCTACCGACAGCAAGACCATGAATGCCGAATTCTCGAGATCAATGATTCACAAATCGAAGTTGAATTCAACGAGCCCCAACGTGCAGTTACTCCTGGACAAGCACTGGTTTTTTATGACGGTAGAAGTTGTCTAGGCGGGGCAACAATACACAGCTCGAAATAAGATCGACTTGTCCAATCTAGACTAGCCTGCATACCTAAACGCGGGTAGCACTCGCGGTTAGCATAGTATCGCTAGCTCCAGTTGTTGTAGCCGCCTGATTTCGCCTGCTTGCTTTCTTTTTGCTCGATTTCTCGCATACGCTCAAGATCTTTAAACGAGACGCGATAGTCACAATAAGGGTACTTGCGGCACATCAAAAACTTCTCCCCAATATCACTACCCTTGAGTGCAACTTTAGTAACGATTTCGCTGCGGCACTTAGGACAACTTCGAGCGTGACCGTATATCGAATTTGAAGGGGTTTCAATGGTGAGTTGCGACTGGTGAGTCGGCGACATTTTTGCTTCTTCATCACTAAGTTTAGAACGGCCGATAATGATCTTACTTAAGTCGACATTTTTATAGTCTTGGCGAGCATCAAAAAAGAAAACTCTCACCCCCGCGTTCTCACAGAGTTTAGAAATATACTGACTTCGGCTTATTTGCTTACGACTCTTTTGGGGTCTACTGGTGAGATCAGAGTGCTCGAGCTCTATTACCCCGTAAACCGCCATATTTTGGCGGCTACACAATACGAAATCGAAATGCTCATCTTCGAGCGTTTTTAAAACAACTGATTTCGATAAACCACTAAGTTGAGACTTTGGCTCTAATATTCGAGACATTTCGATCTTTGGCAAAATCGCGTATTCATCATCAAACGCAGAACATAGCTCTTCATAAAAACTACGCTCTGCATTGGACAACACTCGGCTTCGCCTCTGGACCGCATACCGAGATCGCGAGGCCATAGCATTACGCACCACGTAAGCCACCCCTAGTAAAAATGCAAATAGCACCCCTACGACAATAACGATGTCAATATTCATAGTTTCAACTTCTACCCTCTAAATAGTTTCCACATCTACCCTTAACGCCACGATATAGCGGCATGCGCACTGACTCAGGCCTCCTTGTAACTTGACTAAAGCTCTAGAACAAGAGCGCGTAACTAGGCAAATATACCACCAAGAAAATAGACGGTCGCCCTGAAAACCTCTAAATCAAGATCATTTGACATGCAAATGTCTACAAACTGGCTAATTTAGACTGTTTACGTCGAAATTAGTTAACAAAGTGACTATTTTTAACTCTTCACGATACCTTTACATCTTGACAATTATATTTCAGAACGTATATTCTGATACCATGGCGAGACTTAGAGAATTTAAACCTGAAACCGTTTTAGACGCGGCCTTAGACCTATTTTGGAAAAAAGGTTACAAAGCGTGTTCGATGGCCGATGTGGTTAAACAATCAGGCGTTGCTCGTTATGGTGTCTACCAAGCATTCAAAGATAAAGATTGCTTATATTGCGCGACTTTACTGCGTTACAAAGAGCGCTTAAGAGAACGATTTGTTAAGCCGTTTTGTTCTCAGAGGTCAGATTTTCAAAGCTTAGTTAGACATTTTGATCTGGTTTTAGAGCAACTTGAAGTCGGCGAGCATGATGGCTGTTTTGCGCATCAAGCCGCTATTGAGCGAGCTGGGCAAGACGATAGAGTAAATGAAATTGTTAACGGTATTTTTCAGGAAACTCAAGACACCTATCGACAAGTGCTTAAAAATGCTTTGGAAGACGGGGATGTACGCCCAATGCCAATTGAAGATTTAGTCATTTATGTGATGGGGATACAACGCGCCGTGATCGCAATGACAAAACAAAATTGCTCCTTAGACGAGCGACGAAATTATGTAAGAAGCGCCCTAGCAATGCTAAGGCCGAATTAAACGAATACCTTAGTGCTTTTTTTTGAGCTTTAACAGAACAATCATTCTGAAATAACCATCAGATATAAACAAAATTACTTTTATTCATACTGAATTACACAACCGAGGTTTTACCATGAAAAACTTAATTGCAAATAAATCTACATCTTTAACCTTAGCGGCGAGCGTATTGACTGCCGGCCTACTATTTTCAACTTCAAGCCAAGCAGCTGATATCAAAACAGCTGGTCAAGCAATGAGCCTATGCAAAGCTCAAGCTGAGAAAGCACACCCTGGCTACAAGCGCAGCAAGTCTACAAAGATCAAGCAATCGCGTGGTATTTTTAAAATCAAAATGAAAGTTATCACTGACAAGGAGTCACTGACTACTTTTTGTGAAGTTAATAAAGAAGGGGCTATCTCATACGCCAAAGCGTAAGTTAAGCCGATCGGTTTTAGTCTGAATGGCGAACTGAGGTACCTCGGATAGCTGTAATTTTTCGCTCCTAGGCGATACGACTAACACCAGCGTTTTTAAGCGAGTTTCGGAAACGATGCTCGCTTTGTTATTACCAAGTTAAAAAGGAATTAAAGGGCTCATGCACCTAAATGATGTGTAATGAAAGCCTAAACTATTAGCTGAGGACTAAAGCTTGTTGGGTAAAGTGCTGAATCTGTGCTGAGCTTAAACGCCTTAATCAGAACACTCAGGGAGAATCTCATTGAGGTAGATTGCTTAGCAACTAGAGATACTAAAATGAGTTTTAGAAAATCTTTCGACTTAGATTTATGCTCGATTTTGAAAGTACGTTTCAGAGGCATCATCGTTCGCTGCCAGTAGGCCCAAGTAATCGTCCAATGATGCAAAACGCGATTGAGAACTGGCAATTGACCCTAAATCACGACTGATAAGCTTGCGTAACCAAACCACACCCGCTTCGGTCATGAACTTAGTAATCAATTCACGCGTTTCTAGTTTACAGGTTTTGTAATACAGAACAATAAGTCGATTGCCCAGTTCATTAGCCGGAACATTTAGTTGTTTACCAGTGTAAGTGCTCTCTATTCGACGAATTGAGTGCAGTGCATCAACCATTGCTTCATTTAGAATCATAATTCGCCTCTGCTGTGTTGTGGGATGGATCGGATCACTTAATGAGAAATATCGATGGCAAGAAAGCCGTAGGGTTCGATGCTTGTCTGTGAGCACATTCATCATCGCTCAGTGCGCGGAATAGTTCAAACCCCCGCGCAACGAAACAGGTAAACAATTGTTACCGTGGCTAATCTAGAAGTAATTGAAGGATGGGCGAGATATTAATTGAACTTGTATCGCTATTCTGTACAGGTATTTGAGCTAACAAAGGGGTCGAGATAATTTCATTCAGCCTAGCACTTGGATGGATATTGTCAAAAAATACAAAGCGGTCAAAGCGCGTGCCAAACAGACACTCTGAGTCAAAACTAAATCCATCAATTTGAAAGCAGCCAACCTCTGTTCGAGTAAACCCAAACGATGAGGCGTTATTAAGAACTCGGTCGAATTCAGTAAATAAATCGAAAGATCTAAGACTCGTGTTTGGCTTTTGCGCCCAAGTCTGCAACATAAGCTCGAGCTTCTGATTGTATTCCAAAACATATCGCCTAGCTCTAGCAGATATATCAGGGTCGCTTGATCTACGAGCGATAGATTCGGGAATTGCACCGATATCCGCCACATTAGGAACCAAAAAATTTCGTGCGCCAGCTTGATATAAGCGACTAAATTGAGCATCTAAGGTCGTTATGATGGCATCAATTCTAACGCTCGCTTCTGAGGCTGATCTCAGAGAACGAACATCTCGCAAATCGTTACCGCCCATCATGATAAAAAACAATGCGCTGGACACACCACGAGGCTGCACGCTCTCACGGCTTAAAAAGGCGGATATCTGCGACGATAGATCCTCTGTATCAGAACCAAGAATATTACCGCCCGAGATGGCGAAGTTGTCGCCGCCGTTAGACGTGGTTACATGACGTGATGCCAATGCCTGAAGCCCGAGATCAGCGGCTAGATAGTCAACCAAGATTGGGCCATTGGATATTCGGTTTTGAAAAAATGGGAATGGAAAATCAACGGTCACAGAGGCCAGATTACCTGTATCAGAGAGGCTGTCACCAAACACAACTAAGCGATCAAAGTTTTGTGCCGAGACCCCTTGCGCCTCGACTTTGGTCACATGACTTAAAGCAATTATAAGCGCAAATAAAACGCCAGCCGTTACTTTATTACAGATAACACTAAGCACCAAAACAGACCTCTCTTAATTACAATCGCCCGGCAACTCAACGCTGCCATTGACCGCTCGGGTAATTGATAACACCTTATAGAACCGATCTAACTGATTCTCACATTCATTTAATAACTGACGTAACTCTTCAATGCGTTCACGGTAAGTTGATATCGATACGAATTTAGCATTATTGAGCTTAGGCTCAAACCACGATTGATACCATGCTTTGCCATTCCAGCGCTGAGCAACAAGCTCGGCATGATCAGCTTTTAGCTGATCGAAGATATCGCGTTTTAAGTGCCTCTTCGACTCGATACTTTGTTGACTTTGATACAAAGTCTCCAGGTCTTTCTTAGTATGATTCAACAGCTCATAAAAATCGGCTTCTATTGCCAAGCTCTTTTTATAGGCGAGCAGTCGATCTGGATTCTCTGGCAGCTGATTTTGTTGCAGCCATCGCTCCACACCAACCTCGGCTACCAAAGATGCGAAGGCTTCATTAAAATCACTGTCGCCATTGATGTAAAGCCGCTGATGCGCCATTTCATGAAAAAGGGTTTCAGCAAATTGCGGGTCTCCATGACGCATCATTGATGGCAATAGCGGGTCAGAAAACCAACCTAAGGTCGAATACGCAGACGCGCCGTTAACTACGGTTTCAAATCCATACTGTTGCAAAGAATCAGCATATTTGCGCGCTGTTTCAAATTTGAAATAGCCTCGATAGGATGCGCAGCCGATAACCAGATAACACCACTGCTTAGCTTTCAGCGAAAATTCGGGCGCTGCGACAACGACCCATACCGGATACTCTCTATCAAGCTCCACATAACTATTGTAACTTTTGGTATCTGGAAGCGAGAGTTCGTCAATCGCGAACTGCTTTAATTCTTTTGATAGTTCGAGTTTTGCACGCAACTCAGTATTAGCGGTCTCAATTACTTTATCGACGGGTTTGCGAGCCATCATCAATTGGCTATGGCCGACGACGCTTTGCGAATAATATTGAGCACTACTGCAAGCACTCAACAAAAGCGCATACATAGAGAGCGTAAAAAGTTTCAGCAAAGCGGGTCTCGAAGCGTTCAGTTTGGCAGATTTCACTCGATTAAGTCTAAACCGAGTAAGGTTTAGTTAATAGCTCAATGACACAATCAATCCAAGCCGAGATCCGTTTCGGGCATAACTGGCTTAGAGGTAAAAAAATGGCCACGAACTCTTCGCACCCATTTTCATGAAACATCAAACAAAGTCAGAGGGTTCAGACCTTTTTCTTGCCAGAGCCTTTTCGCTCATTGCCTTTTCGTTTGGCGTAATCCGATTTGCCCGCTTGGGAAGCCCCTCGATCACGCTTCTTTGAATTATATGACTTCTTTTTAGCGCCGCTGGGGTTATGCGCTCCGCCGCCATTGCCTCGACGCTCACCAGAAGGACTCGAGCTTGATGCAGGCGCTTTACCGTCAAATACAGCGATCTCAAGCGGCCGACCGGCAACACGGGCACGTTTAAGGATACCCATCACTTCTTTCGGCATATCGGCTGGTAAATCTACCGTTGAGTAATCTTCGCGTATCTCTATTTCGCCAATGTATTTACTTTCAAGTTCAGCCTCATTTGCAATTGCTCCAACAATATTGCCTGGCTTAACTTGATTGCGACGGCCAACGTCTAAACGAAAACGCTGCATCGCGACGTCAGGGTATTCTTTTAATGGCGTGGCATCTTTTGCAGGTACCGGCTTGTCATCATAGCTGCGTTCTCGACGGTCACCACGCTCGCGTCGATCGCCGCGGCTTCTCTCACGATCATCTCGATCAAACCCGCTGCTATGAGTGCTCTTCGCCTCGCGTGCCATCGCGGCCTCATCAAGCACTAAAGAGCTATCACCCTGCGCCATAAAAGCTGCAGCAGCGGCAATTTGTTCGCTACTCACTTCATGTTCTTTTTGCATTTCGGCGATCATTTGAGAAAAGAAATCCAAATTTTCATTCTTCAT
>CAKZRZ010000026.1 GCA_937918955.1 uncultured Arenicella sp. | reverse complement strand
ATTTTGGCGTGACACCGCCCTGTGAGAGTGTCTTTCTCCCGTTTCTGTCGTGGTACCGCCCTGTGAGAGTACCAACCCTTTTTGTCCTCTTGTTTGGCATTGCCGTGAAGGCATGCCTTTCTGGTGGATCACACCACCTTTCCTTGTCGAGAGCTACCAAGAGCTCGACTACTGTAGTCCTATGACTACTGGTCTCCTGCGGGCTTCACAGCCCTGCACCATGGGTCGCTGCCCGAACCAGCGATATCACATGGTCTACTGACCTAGAATCCTGAAGCTTCAAATTTTCCTTCTGAAGTTTAAATACTTCTTTCTTTCATCGATTCATGTTGCGAATCATCTAGTGAAGTTCAGACTTCTATCACCTACAAGGATTCAAGGTACGAATCGATATCAAAAGTTCAAGGCTTCTGGAATCGGGATGGTAACCCATCTAGCACGTACAAGCTTCAGAGTCTTATTGCGTCGCGAAGGTTGTTTTCAACCGTTTTGCGTCTCTGCCGATATTGGCCAGTATTGGCGAGTTGTAGCGCCGTCGCAAGTCGAATGGAGTGTTCACAGCTCCCTAGATGTGATATGGTTGACCATGATGGCCGGCATATGCGTGTCATTACAATTCCGGCCATCCTCTGGTTCAACCGTAACCTTCGAAACCTTTGAAGGTTTTTCTGACACCGCTTTTGGGCGTCAAAAGCTGACCCGCGATGAGCGGTCCATCGTAGAGATCGAGCGACCCCGTCGTTGGCTGTGTGATACAGCGTTCTTTGGAGGTCAGTTGAGACCACTGGCAAGTGACGTTTGTTACCACGTCCCCTCCTTGGAAGTTGACATCTTCAAAGCGGGTCACTGCGGCATCTATCCTAGGATAGGTGCCCTGACTCTTCGCAGAGTCGATTGCGTTGGATGCAAAGCGTCTTATAGGTCTGCAATGGTTTCCAGAACCAACTGGGTACGACGCAGCCTGATGTTGGCATTCCAACTACAAGAGGACTAGGTCCTCATCAAGATATCGAGGGATATCTGATCCTTTTTATGGGGTCTTACTGCTGTCAACAACAGCTATAACGCGGTTCCTGAAGCCTGAGTCTACAGGCAAGTTGATCAATTGCTGATTGAACCAAATTTGACCAAGATCTTGGTCTTAAGACCTTGGTGTTCCAGTCAAAGATTCTACAATTTGAATCACGATAAAGGCGAAGAAGAACGCCAAGGCGGGCCGGAATTCGACCAGGGCACCAGCATTTCACTTAGTATCTTCTCTGCGGTGGTGTATACCACCTTCAACAGCGAGTCACATCGCCAGGCTACGTTTTCGAACGGGGCGTTGGAACCCCCTAACCGCCGACTGAAGCAGGCGGCACTGTTTGCTTGCTAGTACAAGCTAAGCAAATTGACTCCTTCCACCGAGTCCAGACGTGGACTCATCTGGAGAACCCATTGGGATCAGAAGCGATAGCTTCAATTTATCGAGGCGAAATAATATACGCCAATAAGTTTCCAAGACTCTTTTGGAAGAGCCGCACCTCAAGGGGAGCTCCATCCAAAGGATGAATGAGCACGAAACCTGAGCCTGTATGACGATTAGAAGGGTTTTTGAACACCCATCGAAACTCTTAAGGGTTGCGCGGCCGCTCTCTCACAGAGCTCCATCGGTCTACAGTACGGACCCGATCATCATATGATCAATTTCGAGCTTGGAACATGGCAATATTCTTGCCGAAGACGTCTTTCAATATGGACACTAGCGCCGCTAGTGTTGATGACACTCTTACCTGTCTTTTATGGACGTCATCCGTCCCTTTGGTTGTGTCAGATATCAACTTTGGTATCTATTTGCGAGATCGCTGATCGTCTAATACGATCTGTATTGGTAAGAGTCAACTACGACTCAAGCATTTCTTTGGTGCTTGGCTGCTGTCAAAAGCAGCCAGGCAATGCCGAGCAGACGAGTTCCAGCGTCCTGGATGAATTCTTACATCCTACAGTTGGTGGTTTCCCACCTTTTCAACCGGCTTCTCAAAAACCTTTGTCATCTACTGATGACTGCCGAAGATTGTGGAATGAAGACTTGAATCAAGTCCTAAGATCCAACCCAGATTACCTGGGTAAGATCAAGTTGAAAGGGTTTTCGAAAACCGTAACCGTACCCCCGGTTCAGTATGGGGAGAGGTCCCCTACATCCGTGGATGAGGCCCGTTTCACAGGCCGAAAGCCTCAGAGAAACCTCTGAGCAATGACGATGATGAGTCGTCAGTGGAGCACAGCCAGCTACCCTAGCCAGCCGTACTCCACATCTGTACACTACGTGAGAGAGTCTCTCTCATCTCTTTGGATGGCTTTCTCACAAGCCTTAGAAGATTTGATGGTCTTACACCATCTATGTTTACATGAGCTGAGCTCGTGAGCCTTTATGTTGATGCACGCTACACACCAAGCCGAGTGCCACCATGCTTAAGAAGCCCTGTCACTGAGTGGCTCGGTTTCGAGCCATTGATTTCTCATGGTTCTGTGGAGCCATGAAAAAGGTCTGGTGAGACCAACATTTTCGCTTGACGACTTGCTTGTGTGTAATGAGTTTATGATTGCTTTGTTTCCAAAGCGTTTCGTTGGTGTTAATAACGGAGAGTGGAATCTCCTAGTCGACGAAACGTCGTTTTATCTCGTTTCATTTATTTGGTTTCTTTTGAAACCCCACACTCATTTACAAACATCCCGTGCCACCTTGTGTTGGCTTACGTACTACAGTGTTTCCACTGGAGGCGGTTTGGGGTGCGTT
>CAKZRZ010000025.1 GCA_937918955.1 uncultured Arenicella sp. | reverse complement strand
TGTGTGCGTGCTTGCCCAACTGGTGCGGCTATGCGCTTAAATCCGAAAGAGTTTGTCGACTTAGTTGGCACTCGTTTCGGAGGCTAGCGATGAGTCTAAACTTAATTAAAACGACGAGAGTGCTGTGTATCAATCGATTCTAAGCTTTAAAGGCGCTCGATATCTCTGGGTGGCAATTACTCTCAGTGTGGCTTCGATTGTTGCCTACAGCTGGCATCAACCTATTGGTTCGCCGAATGGCGGTACTTGGCTCGGCTACACACTTGGCACCATCGGTGCCTTGCTTATCCTTTGGTTGCTGTTTTTGGGCGTGCGAAAGCGTAGTTACAGCTCAAACATGGGCACGGTGCAGGGCTGGACCTCTGCGCATGTTTACTTAGGCACGGCTTTATTGCTTGTTGCTACCTTGCATGGCGGTTTTCAATTCGGCATGAATGTTCATACCTTGGCCTATGTGCTAATGGTTGTGGTTATCGTCAGTGGCTTTTTTGGCATATTCGTTTATGTTCGGTATCCAAATTTACTAAGCAGTAATCGTGCTGGCGATACTTTAGATAGCCTGCTTGAAAAAATAGAAAAAGTTGACGATAAGAGTCGACGAGCGGCGAATACGCCAAATCTATCGCAACTAGTAGAGAACGCCATAGATGGTTGTGAAATCGGTGGTAGCTGGTGGAAGCAGCTCACTGCCAAGACCTCGTCGACAATTGTTGTGCCATTTGCATTTGATCCAGATGCTCGCGAACAAACACAGTCGAATGCAGGACAAGCCTTGGTCATCGACGTATTAGCAAATCGCTTGTCACAGATTAGCAGTGGCGATGAGGCGGGCGCCATTCAAACTCTTTTGGCTAATTTTGCGACTAAGCAAACTTTACTCAAACGCATTCGCCGCGACATTCAAATTAGAGCAATTCTGAAAATCTGGCTGTTCGTTCATGTGCCGATTTCGTTCGCGCTACTGGCCGCGCTTATTACACACATCATTGTTGTGTTCTTATATTGGTAGATGACGAAATGAGTGATCAAAAAAATAATTATAAGGTGTCCCTCGAAGATACTCGTTTGAGTAAGCGCTTTTTATCATGGATTCTGTTTGTTGTTGTATTGGCGTTATTTTTATTATTGCCGCTGGCCAGCTTGGTCAGTGACGATGCCTCTGAAGCTCTACGCAACTCGCCTCTGCCGTCAGACAATGCGTGGACTTCCGGCCATCTGTCAAATGCGCATAAAATTCCTGAGCTCAATCAAAATTGCCAAGCCTGCCATGTTAATGCCTTTGAAGTTGTTCAGGATGATTCTTGTCTGAGTTGCCACGCCGATACAAATCATCACTTTGATACCGCACTACACGATGTAAGCAAGCTTGATGGTCAACGTTGTGCAAGCTGCCATATTGAGCATGATGAGCCGTCTAACATCATCAGTCAAAACGATAAGCTGTGCTCATCATGTCATGCCGACATGGCGACCAGCGGAGCGGTTGATACCGAGTTAGTTGATGTAGATAGTTTCGGATCAGAGCAGCGCGGAAAAAGTAGTTCTCCACACCCGAATATCAAAGTCAGCATGCTTGTGCCTGAGGGCAAAGCAGACGCAATGACTTGGTCAATACGTCGTGTGAGTCTCAAGGACAAACCAAAAGAGCAGTCTAACCTGATTTTTCCACATGATGTGCACATGAACCCTGAGGGTATTGAAGCACCTAGTGGAGACACCGTATTAGCGTGTAACGATTGTCATGTCACCGATGATGCTGGCAAGTTAATGCAGCCCGTAACCATGGAAAATAACTGCCGTGCCTGTCACACCTTGGTGTTTGATCCAAATGATCCTGAGCGTGAGGTTCCTCACGGCGAACCCGACACGGTGTTGTTAACGCTTGAAGAATATTACTCGCGCCAGTTTTTACGTGAGAGCTTAGGACGTGCACCTACGCCTCAAGAAGTACGTGAATTTGTATTGCGTCGGCCTGGTAAATCGGTTGTTCGACGTGCCGAGCAAGCGCTTAACTTAGCTAGCCCTTGGGGTAAAGCTCAAAGCGTTGCGCAAGAGATGTTTGAGAAGACAACCTGCAAAACCTGCCATCAAGTCAGCATCGACGAAAGCGGGGACCATTTGTCTAAATGGCGGGTTGATCCAATCAAGCTCACCAAACAGTGGATGCCAAAGCACGACTTCGATCATTACAGTCATCGAACCACAGATTGTTCTTTATGTCATGATGCCTCGAGCTCTGAGCAAAGCAGTGACGTATTGATGCCTGATTTAGAGGTGTGCGAAGCCTGTCACACGGGTGTTAGAACGCACGAGAACAAAAGTCCGACAAGTTGTGTAACTTGCCACAGCTTTCATTTGCCAGCGCAAAAAGGTTGGCGTCAGGCGCTTGAGTCTGGTTCGGCAAGCAAAATGATTAAACAACTCGGCCTAGCGAGCGATGGTGGTATCGGTGGCGCGAAAATCGTATCGTCTTCGAAGTAATTGGCTGGCTAGAATTCGTTCGCTAAATAGATTAAGTAGTTAAACGGTAAAACGCGTGTAAGCGCGACTGCAACTAAATTGAGTAAAGCATGATGAAGAAACTAACACTTTTAAATTCAGCTATAAATTTTGTCTACTACAGTAAGGCAACTATTCGCCCTTGTGATCATTATGTTAGCAGATGCGTGGTGCGACTGTTTGCTCTGTGCGCCTTTGTCTGGTTGCCGATTCAATCAGCGAGTGCTCAGCAAAGCCTAAATTCTGGCGAAGTTAGGCGAATAGTCGGGCTCGTGGTCAATGAGGCCAACGCGCGAGGCGTGCGAGCAACCATTGCCGTAGTGGATCGACCTGGCAATGTGCTTGCTGTGTATCAAATGTCAGGAGCGCAGGGCGAGGTGACAATCAGTTCGCAGCGAGGCATCCCTGATGGTAACGGCTTAGAGGGTGCGATTGTACCTTCAAGTTTTGCGGCGATAGCAAAAGCAATAACGGGTAACTATCTATCCAGTGGCGGTAATTCTTTTAGTACTCGTGTAGCGAGTCAAATCGTGCAAGAACATTTTAACCCAGGTGAGTTTAACCAGCCGGCTGGGCCGTTGTTTGGCGTACAATTTAGCCAGCTACAGTGCTCGGATGTCACCGTAAAGACAGATTCAAGCGCGGGCCCACAGCCTTCTCCTCTTGGCTTGTCGGCTGACCCCGGCGGTTTTCCCCTTTATAAAAATGGTGAAGTTGTCGGTGGCATTGGTGTAATTGCTGACGGATTGTACTCACTGGATAACTCGATTTCTGATTTGGATCAGTCTATCGATGAGATATTAGCGATGGCCGGAACACGTGGCTTTGAAGCGCCTGGTCGCCTACGTGAGATTACACTGGATGGCAAAATTGTTAGATACTCTGACACGACGATTGCCGCTTTGAGAACCTCTTCTCCAACCGGTCTAAGCAATGATCGCTTTATTCAGGTAGGAGGCTTTTTTGACGGTCAAGTGAAGTCCGGTGTTGTATTCGGCACTGAAGAATCAGGCTTTGTTGAATCTGATGAATTCGGCGTGCCTGCGGTAGTGTTGGGCGACCGCTTTGAACCACGCGCAGGTACTGATGCTGGCGCTCTCACAGAGAATGAGGTCCGGGTATTGATCTCAAATGCGCTGCGCGTAGCAATGCGGTCACGTGCGCAAATTCGCAACCCTGCGGATTCTTCTGCGCGCGTCACGGTATCGGTTGTCGATAGCAATGGTGTGGTACTGGGCATTGCGCGAACGCCCGACGCACCAATATTCGGAACCGACGTTTCATTGCAAAAAGCGCGTACTGCGGCATTTTTCTCTCGTCGTGATGCGGCTCAAATTTTGCTAGATAATGGCCTACATCATTATGTGAATACAGTAAGAGCCTTTGTTTCGCCGACTGCCTTATCTGACGGTATCGCCTTCTCTGATCGAGCTGGCGGTAACTTATCTCGCCCGTTTTATCCAGATGGTATTGATAGTAATCCTCCTGGGCCGTTTAGCTTCCCAATTGATGTTTGGAGCCCATTTAATGTTGGCCTTCAACTGGAAATCGTATTCAATCGTTTAACACTGCCAGGCACCGGTTGCTCAAGTATTCCGAATTTAACAAATGGCATTCAAATTTTCCCTGGCAGCGTGCCAATTTATCGTGGTGGTCAGCTAATTGGCGGCATTGGCGTTTCGGGTGATGGAGTGGATCAAGATGACATGATCTCGTTCTTAGGCTTACATAACGCAGGCCTAGAACTCGGTGGCGCAATTAATAATGCTGACCCGTCGATTAGAGCAGACACTCTATCTCCACAGGGTGTGCGTTTGCGATACATTAATTGCCCGCAAGCGCCATTTATCGATTCGACTGAGGCATTTCCGTGCCGCGGAAAATAGCCAATTGAGCGAACTAATTCTTTAGCAGCAATACTTATAAAAATATGCAGACTAAAATAACTAAAATAACTAAATTAGCACGAAGTCTCGCAGGCCTGGGTCTTGTGGTTTCTGGTCTCGCGATGCTGACAAATAACGCATTCGCGCAAGCTTCGTCGCAAAGTAGTCGAACCGCGCAAGCAGAGCGTGCCTACGCATGGTTAGCTGATCCTGTAGAAAAGAATTTCACCTTGCAGCTGGCGACTATTAATGGCTTTGAAAACTGTTTAGTCGTAGAGCAGGCTCAAGATGGCGTTTACTGCTTTGAGTCGAGTACGGTGAGCGACCGATGGTTTACCGTTACCGGTCGATTCGACACTGTTAGCCAAGCACAAGATGCTGCTGAGCAACAAGGTTTGAGCGGCACCGTGGTTAACTACATCCCTCGTATACTTAACACGCGCTGTGAAATGCAGGCCTTGAGTTCGAAGTATAAGTCTCATTGCGCGTCAACCTCAGTGGTCGCCGATACTTCGATAAAGCAAGTTGAGAGCCGCCCAACTGAGGTTGCCAAAACTAGGGTTGCCACAAATGATCTTTCAAACGCTGAGCAGACGACAGAGGATAAGGTAACGGCAGTAAAAGCACAGCCTGCTCAGATTGAGGCTGTTGAGGTTGAGAAGGCAGTCGAAACTGAACAACGAGGCGTTGAACCTGCTGTTTATGCTAGCACCAATTGCAGTGAGGC
>CAKZRZ010000024.1 GCA_937918955.1 uncultured Arenicella sp. | reverse complement strand
TGATACTTGGATGGCTGTAATTAAACAGACTCTCGCGTATCAATCGAATACCGCAAGCGCTCAGTTTAAAACCTGGTTGTATCGGATCGCGCATAATCGTTTGGTCGACCATTGGCGAAAGTATGGTGGTGATGCCAATGTGTTGTTTGAAGAACTCAGTGACGTAATTGCAAACGACGTATCGACCAATCCGCAGCCAGCGATTGAGAGTCACATGCAACTTGAAGAATTGCTCTCGAGCTTAGCGACTTTATCGCCAGAGCAAACTGAAGCAATTTTGTTGAAAATAGAAGGGTTTAGCCACGCCGAAATCGCAGAAATTACGTCGGCCAAACAAGAGACCGTGAAGAGCCGTTTACGTTACGCGGCGAAACACTTAAAGCTATCAATGGAGTTTTACGCATGACCGAAAAACAAATTGAACAGCTGAAAAAAATGCTGTCTGATACGCACCCTATTTATTCGACCGATGAGTTGGATAATCAAATATTAGAAGCTGCACGGCTCGAATCTGAAAAGCTTAAAGCGGAGTCCATAGACTCTCGTGGCGGCTCATGGCTGAACTCACTCGGTTCACTCGGCGTCGCGGCGATGCTGACGGTAATTGTATTTCTAGGTTTAAGCCAAGTGATTAGTCCTGATGATCTAGTTACTAGTAAGGTGCCTACGCAGGATGTCGATTCCGTTGCTTTCGAACCAAAAGAGACCAATTCGAGTGCACAGCGCTTAAGTCAAAACACAATCGTCAAGCCAAGTAGCACACAATTTAGTTCGGCGCCGAGCAATGGTTCACGAGATGATATTTTGATGCAGTTCGATCTAAGTGAAACGCAAGACTTGCTAGCGAATTTGTCGGGAGATCTTTTTGGCGACGCTGGTGTTAAGCAAAGCAGTATTCGCTTGGCGATGAATGACATTAACTCTCTTATTCAAGTTGGCGAATTTGACGGCGCGCGTCAGCGCTATCGAGACTTTACATTCGATTGTAAAGAGTGTGGTTTACCCGACTCGCTTGAAGACTTAGTTCTAGCCGCAAGCTCTGGAGTTCGCGCCAGTGGCTCAAAAGACAATACCGGCTGACGAAGATTTCGCTAAGCGCGAAACGAGAGGCGTGAGCAATCAAGTATAGATAACCGCGCTCTCAGACTAGCCGCGCTTTAAATTAGCCGCGTTCTAAAACTAGCCGCGGCACTTCCCACTTTTCAATAACCAATCGGCTGTAGATTCAGCCCAGGAGGAGACCATGATGGTACTTCGTAGAACCGCTTTGCCTATTGTAAACGCGATTATGATTACGCTCGCCTTATTCGCAATGATGTATTCACTGATTTATATGGATGATCCAGAGTTAGCAACGCGTCCCAGCTTTCCTAAAATTGTATTTAACCATGTACCTGAAGACACACCTGTTGTTCCAGTGGTTGCTAAGGTCGAGAGGCCTGAAGAAGTAGAGCCGCTACCCAACGTTCCCATTGTCGACGAACATTTTGAAGTCGTTGATTATGATACCGAAGGGTGGGCAACTTATCAGCCTCAAAAAATCGAAGGCGACAGCTTATTGCCACTCGACAACCAATTAGTTATCGCTTTAGGGTTCCCGCCCGAGTATCCAAGGGGGCCATTACAGCGAGGTGTCGAAGGCTACGCGGTGGTCGGTTTTAGTGTTAACGCAGCGGGGGCAGTATACGATCAATTTATTATCGAATCTGAGCCCGGCACGACGTTCGATCGAGCATCACTTAAAGCAATTTCTAAGTTCAAATATAAGGCTAGAAAGGTAAATGGCCGTGCTGTTAGTACCGATGGCCAGCGCTATATGTTTACTTTCAAAATTGATCAGTAGCCTTACCAGTGAAGGCTAGCCAATACACCAGCTCTCACATTTTCGATTGTGACGCCGCCTTTATGTAACTTCATGATCTCTTTAACAAAGCTCAAGCCGAGGCCAGTGCTTTTGCCGATTGAGTCGCTTTGATTACTTGGAGGTAGAGAGAAAAAGCGATCGTAGAGTTTAGCCATGGCGAAGTCAGGGATGGCTTCGCCTTGGTTGAACAAGGTAATACTGGTTTTGTCGTTTTGCGATGCGAGTGAAATATCGATATGACCTGCCTGGCTACAGAAGCGAATGGCGTTATCGAGTAAGTTTGCAATTGCCTGGCCAATCAATACCCGATCACCGCTACACAAAAAACTGGTCTGATTTGGAAAGTCTATTTTGATCTGACGTTGCTCAATTATTTGAGAACGTTCTTGAACTAAACGTTTGATTGTTGGTAATAGATCAAACTCTTCTTGGCTAATGAGCTCAGTAGTGCCTTCTAATTTGGCTAAAGAAAGCATGCGGTCTACCAAACGGCC
The DNA here is from genome assembly GCA_937918955.1 of uncultured Arenicella sp. Taxonomy (GTDB): domain Bacteria; phylum Pseudomonadota; class Gammaproteobacteria; order Arenicellales; family Arenicellaceae; genus Arenicella. The sequence continues at coordinate 10,621 of CAKZRZ010000024.1, read as the reverse complement.
CATGCGCTGATTCGAGGTGCTTATGTTATTTAAGAACAGTTCTCGATCTTGCTCTGGCATGTCCTCGCTCATGAGCTCGACCGCGCCACGAATGCTGGTAATCGGCGTTTTTAATTCATGCGTCAAACTGTGAATATAATTTTCGACATACTCTTTGCCATCGAGCTGCGAGCGCATGTAGGAGATAGATTCAGACAATTTTGCAAGGCGGTCGTCGCGCATTTGTGGCGGTGTTACCTTTTTGCCTTCTGCCATGCTGTTGGCATACTTTGCCAGCTTATTCAGCGAGTGAGTAAACCACAATGACAGCAGATAGCCGAGCACTAATGCTAAGCCGAGTAACACGAATGCGTAATTTTGTAGTTGCTGAGTTTCAGTAAGCAGGTGGCCTTCTAAACTATCAATCGGTTTTAATACACTGACCACGCCAATGGTTTTATCTTGATACTTTATCGGCGCTGCGATGATCATCACCTTGGGATCATCAGGCTCCGTTCGTCGTTGGTTTCTGAATGAGGTTCGCGCGCCATATTGGCCTTCAAGAGTAAGGCGAACATCGCGCCATAAAGAGTAATCTTCACCAACATGTTCGCCGGTGGAGTCATAAATGATGATGCCTTTGTCGTCGGTCACATATACTTCTGAGTCGACGGTGGTTTTGGTGACTTGGTAAATCTGAGCGCTAAATTCTCGCTCACTCAAGCGCTCAAAAACGCGTTTGAGTTGCGTCGTGGCCAAGCGGCCATCTTTTATCGCTTCGTCTTCAATGAAGGTGGCGAGAAGTTGAGCAACGTCTACTAATACGCTCTCGGCAGATTGCCGCATGCCATCGTTCAAGCGCTCGATAGCATTGTCTAAGGTGAACCAAATGAGGCTACCCAAAATAACAATGTAGATGCCAAAGGCACGAAGGCTATAGCTAATTTTCACGTATGCGTGTACTTAAAGAAATTAATTTTGGTTTTCGAAACTGTAGCCGAAGCCACGATGAGTAATGATGAACTCTGTGTGAGGATTCAATGTCTTTAGTTTAGCGCGCAGCGTTTTGATATGTGTATCGATCGCGCGATCATCGGACGGATGGTTAGACGACCAAATATTCTCAATTAATTGTCGCCGAGAAAACACGCGTTCTGGTTGCGCTATAAAGGTTGCCATGAGTTCGTACTCGGCACGAGTTAGATCAATGGCCTGTTGCTGATAAGTGATAACTCGTTGTTGGGTTTTATGTTCAAAGTCGCTATCAGCGTCACTTGGCAGGTCTGCTACTTTGCTTGTCGATGATGCTTGTTTCTCGCTTCGCTTTAGAATTACCTTAACTCGGGTGACCACTTCTCGAGGGCTAAATGGTTTTGTTACATAATCATCCGCGCCTATTTCGAGACCAACAATACGATCAATCTCTTCGCCTCGAGCGGTTAAGAATAAAACCGGTAGTTCGTTCCCTTGTTGGCGCACGCTTTTGAGTAATTCAAAGCCATTGCCATCGGGTAAGCCAACATCAAATATCGCCAAGTCAATCAAGCGATCCTCGAGCTTGAGCAAGGCATCTTTACAATTTGATACCCAAACCGGATCAAAGCCTTCAGAGTTCAAGGCGTAGGTTAGGGTGTCAGCGATTTCTTTTTCGTCTTCGACGATTAATATTGTTTGCTTCACGAGAATTGTTAGCGAAATTACTTGATTTGGAAAATGTGAATTATGTCAGTACGCTATGTGTTTTATGGGCATTTGGCAAGATTTGGCATAAAAACTCAAAAAATAGTATGCTCAATTGCGTAAATAGCAAAGCTATCATCGATACTATTAATTAACACTGGCACCGTGAGGGCGAATATATGCGTTCAATTTTGGTTGTAAACCCCAAAGGTGGGTGTGGTAAAACCACAATCGCTACCAATTTGGCCACTTATTACGCAGTATGGGGGATGTCTACAGCATTAGTAGACCTTGACCCTCAACAATCAAGCATGGAATGGTTGCGTGTGCGACCCAAAGACGAAAATCCAATTCAGGGTTTCAATGGCTTAAAAGGCAAAATCTTCCCGCATGCTGATACTGAGCGAGTAATTTACGACTGTCCAGCACGTACCGACAGCAAAAAGGTTGCACGCTTAATTGAGTTGGTCGATGTTGTGATTATTCCGGTAATGCCAAGCGCCATTGATATGCGTGTCGCAGCATCTTTTGTGGCTGATATTGTTGGTAAAGTTAAGGAAAGTAATGGCAAGGCTATTATGGGCGTGGTGGCGAACCGAGCTCAAAAGAACTACCATTCTTATAAAGCTTTAAACAAATTTTTGAAGGCCCTAGATGTGCCTTTTGTTGGGGCTTTGCGAAACTCGCAAAACTACATTAAGGCGGCTGACACGGGTATCGGAATTTTCGAAGTACCCTTGAGCGAGGCTAAGCCCGATATGAAAGAGTGGGAGCCGATTCTTAATTGGGTCGAAGGTAAGCGAGTCTTACAAGCAAAAATAGCTAAAAAGTAAGCTTGCATTGCTAATGCGTTAATTAGCGTTGGCGTATTAAATTGGGGAGCATGACAACATGCTTAAGGCGTTGTCACCGCATTCGTTCAGAGGCGAATCTGCAGTTACGTCTGAATGTTGATTGAGAGAATTTTATGTTTAAACACATTTCTAAGCTAGCCTTCGCGGCGAGCCTTTTATTACTACTTCAAGCTTGCGCTACCAACCCTGTGAGTGGTCGCCCTGAGCTTGCCATGTCCAAGAGTTGGGAGCTGAGCGCGGGAGCAAAATACCATCAAAGTATTCTCAAGCAGTATCAAATCTATGATGACCCTGAGCTACAGAAATACGTAGATGATATTGGGCAACGCTTAGCCAGAAAAAGTCATCGTCCAGACTTACCGTTCACGTTTACCCTGCTCGACAGTCCTGAGGTCAATGCCTTCGCCTTACCTGGTGGTTACGTTTACATTACGCGCGGTATTATGTCGTACATGAATAAAGAATCGCATCTCGCTGGCGTTATTGGGCATGAAATTGGCCATGTGACAGGCCGCCACGGTGCTCAAAGAGCCGCTCAACAACAGCTAAGCCAAGTTGCTGCGGTAGCAGTTGCGGTGGGCACTGGTAGTGGTGAGCTCTTTCAAGCATCGCAAATGCTTGGCGGGGCATTGATGAGTGGCTATGGCCGCAAGCAAGAGCTTGAATCAGATCGACTCGGCGCTGAGTATATCGCGCAAAATAACTATACCCCAGACGACATGATCGACGTCATCGGTATTCTTAAAAATCAGGAACTTTTTGCTGCCGAGCGCGCAAAAACTGAGGGGAGACAAGTGCAGGGCTATCATGGCTTGTATTCAACTCATCCTCGAAACGATCAACGCTTACAAGAGGTCATCAAGGCCGCCGATAAGTTTCGTGATGTAAGCCAGCCGGTACCTGATAACGGCCGATTTTTAGAGTTAACCGATGGCATGGCGTTTGGCGAAAGCGAAAGCCAGGGAATTACGCGTGGAAACAAGTTCTACCACAAAGGGCTGAATTTATTTGTTGAATTCCCTGAAGGTTGGCGTATTCAAAATACCCAGTCGGTGTTGGGGGCTATTGCACCTGATGGTTCGCAAGTGATTAAGATGCAGATGGATTCTATTGCGCCTCCGGTCGACCCCTCGCGCTACCTCGGTTCTAAATTTCAATCAGTACGCGACGTAAGAGATGTGTCAACTACGGAAGATCAAGCTTTTGCTGGTATTGCTACGGTGCAAGATCAGAGTACCGGTCAACAGCAAAGTTTTCGAGTAAGTACCGTGACGCGAGGATCTCAAGCCTTTGTAATCACTGGTTTAGGGAAAACTCAGTTGCCGAATCAAACATTTTTCGACACAACTAAGAGCATTCGAAAACTCAAGCCAAGCGAAGTTAAGCTAGCTGAAGGCCGACATATTAAATTGGTCAAAGCTAAGCGCGGTGACACTATCGCATCACTCGCTCGTCGTTCGAATCTTGATCAATACGCCGAGGCACAGATAAGGTTAATTAATGACCTCTATCCGAGTGGTGAACCAGCTGTCGGGCAGCTTATTAAGATAATCGAGTAATTAGAAGGGCGTACAGAACGATTACTCTGGCTATTCGTTACCTGTCAGTAAATCACTCAGCAAAGAGACGTTAAAAGCAGCACCCTGTTTATCGCTCTAAAGACTGCCTTGGGCTAAATGAGCCCTTAAGCGTTGGCTAATTGCTGTATGTGATGTTTGGCGTCACTCAAATTGCCTTCGAATATGCGCTTGTCATTGTTAAATATTGTGCCAATATTTTTATCTGTCTCTTTTATCAGTACTAAAAAGTCGATCGACTGCGCAAGGCAAGCTTTCTCCCAGATGTGCCATAGATTGTCTCGGTCACGCTGAGTAATATCAAGATAACCTTTCTTCAATGCACGTTGATAGGTGGCCCTTTCATGAGGGCGCAAATGATGCCCCACGGCTCTTGAGCCAATGTTCATCCCTGAACGCTTACCTCTAGTTAAACGATCGACATGTTCTAATTGGATGCGCTTCATTGACTGGTTCGTCAGTTATTGCCCTGATCTACAAAGTACCTTAGTCGTGAAAAATTGAAGTGAAAAGTATCTCTATCAGTTACGCGCCCTTGACTCGTATTAAGTTACTGTACTTGTAGGAAAGCTTTGAAATTGATTTCTTAGCTCGTGATGAAGTTTCATTTAGGGCGTAATGGTGTCGAAAAAGAAAGTTGGTGTATTTTGGTTTTGCAATGATCTACGTTTGCATGACAATCGCGCTTTAATGCTAGCCAATTCTTTGGTCGATGAGTTGGTTTGTGTTGTCGTTGCCGATAACGCGCTCGCCTCGCCATTGTCCTATACACAGCAGTCATTGGGTCACGCAAAGCAACGGTTTAATGCTGAGTCATTGCATGGCTTAAACGATGATCTATCGAGCTTTGGTCATCGTTTACTTTACTTTGATCAACAGCCTATCGAGCAGTTGTTTAGGCTGATTGAAACCTTGAATGTTAGCGATGTGTTTCGGAGCACGAATGCGGCCTATTATGAAAATCGCCTATGGAGACTATTAGAAAAATCGTTTCCGTTGCTCAGTTTTCATAGCACTGACACACATACTTTGTTTGATTTAGATGAGCTCCCATTTGCAGTTCAAGATCTTCCGAAAAGCTTTACCAAGTTCAAGAATGCTTTGATAGATTACACGCCAAGCTCGACCCTTGCGAGTATCACGTACTTGCCTCCGATGCCTAAAACTGAGTTGCCTAAGACCGAGCTACCAACGATACGTGACAGTGACAGACAAGCGTGTTTGTTTGAAGGTGGTGAGCGCCACGGTCTAAGGCATTTAAAAAAATATTTCGAGAGCGACGCTCCTGCTGAGTACAAAAATACCCGCAACAACCTGAGTGGTTGGGAGCAATCAACAAAATTCTCTCCCTGGTTGGCAAAGGGAAGTTTGTCTGTGCGAGAGGTCTATCGCATTCTGAAAACCTACGAGCAAGAAGTTATTGCAAATGAGTCCACGTATTGGATCTACTTTGAATTACTGTGGCGAGAGTACTTTCAATGGTATGCCCACAAATGTGGAAAACAGCTTTTTAGTTTTACGGGTATCAAAGATCAGGCGCCCTTGAACAGTTACTATCCCGAGCGATTTAAAAAGTGGGTTAACGGAAGGACGCCTTATCCATTGGTTAATGCTTGTATGAATGAACTATCGGAAACTGGCTTTTTATCAAATAGAGGGCGCCAGCTAGTTGCTAGTTGTTTAGTCAATGAGTTAGCGATGGACTGGCGTTTCGGGGCGGCCTATTTTGAAAGCGTATTAATTGACTACGATGTTGCTTCAAACTGGGGCAATTGGCAGTATCTAGCTGGAGTTGGCGCCGATACTCGCGATAGACGTCATTTTAACCTTGAAAAACAAACTCTAAACTACGATCCGCAAGGTGTCTATATAGACGAGTGGGGCGGCTACAAATCGATAGGTACGCTAGATTCTGTTGATGCTGCAGATTGGCCGGTCGTTTAGTTTTAGGTTAAACAATGAAAGCTAATATGCAGAAAAAACGCGTTAATATAGTTTGGCTAAAACGCGACCTTAGGTTTAGTGATCATGAACCTTTAGCACTGGCTGACAAAGCCGAGCTGCCGATAATACTACTTTATATATTTGAGCCAATGCTGCTTGATGACCCACATTATAGCGAGCGGCATTGGCGTTTTGTGACCGAATCACTAATGGAAATGAATGCGCAATTGACACGCAAGATCTCTGTTGCTCACGCGGAGGCGTGCTCGACATTCAAGTATTTGTTAGAGGTTTATAAAGTTGAGGGCGTGTACTCACATCAAGAAACTGGTTTAGCAAATACTTTCACGAGAGATAGAAATGTGGCTGCTTTACTCAAAGAAAACCGTATCCCCTGGCACGAAAGTCAGACCGGTGCCGTGATAAGGCCATGTAATGATCGTTCTGAATGGGATGCTCGGTGGAAATCGCACATGCGAGCTCAATTGATACACAACAACACCGAACGTCTGAATATTGAGCTTGTAGACTTCGACACATCTTCATTGCCAAGAACCTGGCTACTCAGTGACTCTAGTATGCAAAAAGGAGGTAGCTGCCAAGCCCTTTTAGTTTTAGAGGATTTTTTCGATAAACGTGGCAAGGCTTATCAAAAGTCTATTTCAAAGCCTCAAGAAAGCCGGATCTCATGTTCGAGAATGTCTCCTTATTTGGCATGGGGCAATATTAGTCTACGGCAGATGTACCAGCAACTTTCACAACACAGTAGTCGGCCCGGGTGGCGACGTTCTTTAACAGCATTATTATCGAGGTTGCATTGGCATTGTCATTTTGTTCAGAAGTTTGAAAGCGAATCTTCAATGCAATTCAAGCATATTAATCGTGGTTATCAGTCTTTACCTTATCGAGATGATTCGAGTTCAGCTAAAGACCTCAATGCTTGGAAAGAGGGCGTTACTGGCTACCCTTTGGTTGATGCGAGCATGCGTTGCCTGATTAAGACGGGTTACCTTAATTTTCGAATGCGCGCGATGTTGGTGAGTTTTTTAACACATCATTTACAAATTGATTGGCGAAGAGGTGTTGAACATTTGGCTAGTGTGTTTTTGGATTTTGATCCAGGAATTCATTACCCGCAGTTTCAAATGCAAGCGGGTGTTACCGGTATTAATACAATTAGAATATACAATCCAACCAAGCAAGCTAAAGAGCACGATAGTGATGGAGAGTTTATTAGAGCTTGGTGCCAAGAATTGGCTGAGTTGCCGAACACTTTACTATTTGAACCTTGGCTATTAACGCCCATGGAGGAGCTTATGTATGGAGTAACATTAGGCGTGGATTACCCGGTGAGGATTGTTGACATCAAAGACACATATAAAGAAACCAGCAAGAGGCTGTGGGCATGGCGAGATCGTTCGGACGTGAAACGCGAGGCTGAAAGAATACTAGAGCGACATGTTCGCTAAACGCAATGGCCCATAAAAAGCAAAATCTCCCTACCAAGATATGCGTGGTGTGTAATACGCCATTTGTATGGCGCAAAAAATGGGAAAAAAACTGGAGCGAAGTAAAGTATTGCTCAAAGCGTTGCAGTTCTAACAGACAACAGAACTCAAAGGGTAGACGTCAGTTCGAGAAAGGCACATAAAGGTTTTATGAATAAATACTACAAAAAAATTCGCTTAATTCTAGGAGACCAATTGAATGCGTCTCACTCCTGGTATCGTGAAAAAGATGAGAGTGTTCTCTATCTAATTGCCGAGTTAAACCAAGAAGCCAGCTACGTAAAGCATCATGTGCAAAAGCTAGCCGCCTTTTTTGTCTCCATGCAACAGTTCGCTCAAGGTTTAAGCGCAGCTGGCCACCATGTACTTCATCTTGATTTAGATGATTCGAGTGAGTTTGAAAATTTAGGAGAGTTAGTTCTCGGTTTATGTGTTCGCTATCAAGCTTCATACTTTGAGTATCAACGCCCCGATGAGTATCGTCTATTGGTTCACTTGCAAGATATCGATTTTGTTGCTCACAATATTGTTGTCGGGCATGCGGACACAGAACACTTTTTGGTAGATTTCGAAGAACTGGATTCGTTTTTCTCAGCGGGTAAAGCAACGCGCCTTGAATCATTTTATCGAAAAATGCGCCGCCGTCATCATATTTTGATGGATGGTGATGAGCCACTGGGTGCGCAATGGAACTATGACGCTGAGAACCGCAGTAAGCTCAAAAAAACTGATCTCGCCGAGATTCCCACCCCATTAGTATTCGAAAATGACTATAAAGATGTGCGAGACCGGCTGCTGAAACATCAGGTAAATCACTTTGGAGAAATGGGCGACTCTCTAGTGTGGCCAGTAAATCGAAAGCAGTCTCTGGAGTTATTAGATTTTTTCTGCGAGCAATGTTTGCCCAATTTCGGAAAATTCCAAGACGCGATGACGTCCAATAGCCCTCACGCATGGAGCTTATACCATTCAAGGTTGTCATTCGCTTTAAACGCCAAAATGCTCAGTCCTTTGCAAGTGGTAAATCGGGCAATCGCTGCATTTGAAGCAAGGCCAGAAGATATTAGCTTAGCGCAGATCGAAGGTTTTGTTCGACAGATAATTGGTTGGCGAGAGTTTGTTCGGGGCATCTATTGGGTCAATATGCCGACCTATGCCGAGTCAAACAGCTTGGGTGCGAGCCGCGAACTGCCACAGTATTTCTGGACAGGTAAAACGAAGATGAATTGCATGCAGCACTCGCTAAGTCAGTCCTTAGAGACTGCATATGCTCATCATATTCAACGTTTAATGGTGATTGGTAATTTTTGTTTACTTGCGGGTATTGATCCCGATCAAGTAGACGCTTGGTACCTAGGCGTTTACATCGATGCAATCGAGTGGGTTGAAATGCCTAATGCGCGAGGAATGAGTCAGTTTGCCGATGGAGGAATCATCGCCAGCAAGCCTTATAACTCAAGTGGAGCGTACATTAATCGCATGAGTGATTACTGCTCTACTTGCCACTACAAGGTGAAGGAAAAAATCGGTGAGCAGTCATGTCCGTTTAATAGTTTGTATTGGCATTTTATGCATAGACATAAAGACCGTTTTGGAAAGAATCCGAGAATAGGAATGGTGTATCGAAACCTGGCTAAGATGGACGGAGAAGTTCGAGATAAGGCATTAGAGAGAGCCGAATGGGTGTTGGAAAATCTTGAGTCTCTCTAGGAGAATGAATCTATAGTCATGCTCGACGTTTATACCAATTCGATGTGATGCCAAATAATTGATCTAAGCCATCGGTCAATGCGGCTGGACCGGGCTGTAAAATATAAGCTGATTTAATTTCGTAAACGTCACCGGTTTTAACAGCGGGCACGTCCGCCCAACCTTCGCGCAAGCCTACTTTTTCTGGATGAAATTTCTTACCGCACCAAGAACCAATAATGATGTCTGGAGCTTTTGCAGCAACCTCTAAAGGGTCGGCTGGACCATATTCATATGGTTGTTCGATTTGAGCCAAAGGTAGCGCCGTCTGATATGATGCAAATCGTTAAAAGTACTTCGGCACGAAAATTTTTCAAGCTACGCCCTGAGATCAAAAAGAAATAATTCTGGGGAGGAAAGCTTTGGATGCTGAGTTATTTTGTCGAAACAATTGGCAATGCTAAGGAAGAAGTGATCCGTGCTTACGTACAAAATCAATTAATCGAAATGAATAGAAAAGAAGAAAAAACTCAGCAACTAGGGCTGTTCTAAACTCGGTCGCTTGCGGCCGAGTAGTTTATAAGAAATAGTTATTGAGCGTTTTAGCGATCAAAATGTTTAGTAACTAATGCTCGAGGAAAAATTACCAGAGATAAATGAAAGGTGAATTTTTCATTTATCAAAAATTAAGGAAACTCTGCAAAAATGGCATTAAAGTATAATGCGTAAGATAAGACTAATATGAGTTACTAAACAGCCCAGCTTTGCCGATTTAGCCTACGAGAATAAGAAGAAAGTGACCCGCAAGGAACGTTTTCTGGGTGAGATGGACTCGGTGTTACCGTGGCCAGTGATGCTCAAACCGATCAAGGCCAAATACCCGAAAGGCTCACGCGGTCGTCCGCCAGTGTCAGTAGAAACCTTGCTGCGCATTTACTTCATGCAGCTATGGTATGGCCTGAGTGATCCCGCGATGGAAGACAGCTTGTACGACATTGAATCCATGCGCCGCTTCGCTAAAGTGGACTTAGAATCGATTCCTGATGAGAGCACGATCTGCCGCTTTCGGCATTACCTCGAAGCTCGTAATCTTACCAATAAACTGTTTCAGGTAATTGAACAATACTTGTCCGAACGAGGTTTGATCTTGAGTGAAGGCACGATTGTTGATGCCAGCATTATCTCAGCGCCGAGTTCGACTAAGAATGAGAAACGAGAGCGCGACCCTGATATGAAACAGACCAAGACAGGTAATCAATGGCACTTTGGCATGAAGACTCATATTGGCACGGACACGAATGGCCGCATTCACAGCGTGGTGGTGACGGATGCCTCAGTTCACGACTCTGTGGTGATGGACGATCTACTTCATGGCGAAGAACGTGAGATT
>CAKZRZ010000023.1 GCA_937918955.1 uncultured Arenicella sp. | reverse complement strand
CGCGATATTGGCGTGCTCGCTGGAACCCAAGAAATCGCTAACTCGGTTGCTGATTCCTACCTCGCCAAAGTAGATAAAATTCGGCAACTAGAGCTTCATAAGCAACCTATCAGCACCTTTTATCAAGTTTGGAACAGCCCTCTAAGAACGATTAATGGCAAACATATAATCAGTGACGCAATAGCGCTTTGTGGAGGGGTCAATCTGTATGCTGACCAAACCACCGTGGCGCCCATTATCAACATCGAGTCGATTCTTGAGCGTGACCCTGAGGTTATCCTTGCCAGCGGCATGTCTGACTCCCGTCCAGACTGGCTAGATGATTGGGATAAGTGGCCATCACTGACAGCGGTAAAGCGAGACAATCTGTATTTTGTTGACCCTGACCATATTCAGCGGCATACCGTAAGAATTGTCTTGGGTTTAGAGAAAATTTGCCAACAACTAGAATTGGCTAGAGAAAAACGTGCCGCAGCGGAGCCAACTGAGTAATGACGACCTCGCGAGAACAAGAGCCGATTGAAGACGGTTCAAAGCAAACCACCTCGGCAAAGCCCGCTCGAAACGCGACCGAGTTAGACTATTTCTGGGCGGCACTGATGTTTTACACCAGAATCCCTACCCCAAAGAGCGCTCTACACTCTCAAGAAGTGCTCGACGAATCAAGAAAGTACTTTCCGCTAATAGGCATCATTGTCGGATCTATTGCTAGCTTTGTTTTTGTAGTGTCGAACACGGTATTTGACACTAGCTTAAGCATTGCACTATCGATGGTCGCAACCATTATGGCCACGGGTGCATTTCATGAAGACGGTTTCGCTGATACATGCGATGGCTTTGGCGGAGGCTGGACAAAACCGCAAGTACTCACGATTATGAAAGACAGTCGCGTAGGCACCTACGCCACTGTCGGTTTAGTTTCGATACTTGGGCTTAAGTTTTTAGCCTTAGAAGAACTTGTCAAAAGCATCGATGCTGCAGCGTTCTGCGCGCTGATGATAGCGGCGCACACGCTCAGCCGCCTAGTATCGTCACACATGATCGACCTATTTGACTATGTGCAAGACATCGATCAGAGCAAAGTAAAACCCATTACTGATAGCCAGCTTTCAAGGCTAGGACAGCATACTAGCCTCATTTTCGGACTTATCACGATCATTGGCCTAGCATTCGTATTGCCTTACGCGGCACTACCAACGTTGGTGTTGGCAATCATTTGCGCTATAAGCGCGGCACTCGTATTTATGGCCTATTCCAGACATCGAATTGGCGGCTATACCGGCGATGTGCTCGGTGCGATACAACAATTGGCCGAACTCTCATTCTACTTAGTGCTCGCAGCCTACTTATAAGATATGTTGATTCACTTGATTCGCCACACCACGCCCGAAATAGATCAGGGTATCTGCTATGGCCAAACCGATTTAGACCTCGCGCCGAGCTTTGAACTTGAGGCACAAATGGTACTCTCTAAACTCAAGCCCCGCTACGATTGCGTCGTGACTAGCCCATTGCAACGATGCAGTCGTCTGGCTAGCATGATTAATGCCGATACACGACTTAGCGATGAACGCATCATTGAATATAACTTTGGCGACTGGGAGCTTAAAAAATGGAGCGAATTTACCTGCGACGCCACACAACTTTGGATGAATAACTTTGTCGAACAGCCTGCTCCCAAAGGTGACAGCCTTATTAGCATGAAAACTCGTGTTGACGAATTTTGGCAAGAGCTAATTCAGACAGATCACAAGAGTGTGGCCATCGTGACTCACTCAGGCGTTCAGCGGCTTATACACGGCCATGTTCTCAAAACTCCATTGACCCATTTATTTAGGCTCCAGCTTGATTTTGGTGCAGTACTCGAACTCAACGTTGATAATAAAAATGAGTTAATAACGATCAAACATTGCTGACAAAATTTGCAGGCTTTCAACCATCGACCTTATTCGGTTATAAAGACATTCTGAACAAGTGAACCCTAGCATGTCATTTATAGATAAAGCCTATTGAAGAACCTGTTCCGGTGAATAGAAAAATCACGACAATCTTTGTATGATTGCTTAGAGAAAAAGCTCTTAATTAGCCTTAAACACCCTTGTTAACTTAAGTACTCCAGCATGCTCACTACCTCGCTTGGTAAGCCCTATACTTACCGAACACTTTACAATATATCGTTTCTACGGCCTCTCTCAATTAGCCTTTTGGTGTTGCTTATTTCTGCTTGCGAGCCTGCAAAAAAGGAACCACAGGTTGAGCCACTCGATCCTGTACCACAAGAGCCCGAGAAACCTGCATTCAGCGCTGAAGCAATTATCCCAGCGAAGCCTAACGATATTAAATTTGCTCAACATGCCTTAAATGAACTTGGTTTTAATGTGGGAATGGTTGACGGACTCTGGGGCCCTCGCTCAGCTAATGGTATTCGTGAATTTGAAGCAAAATACGAGTTAGTCAGCGCAAATGGTCATTTGTCGCAGCTAAACCTACATTTTCTAGAGCTATACAGCGGTGCGTCTAGATCAAATTTCGGCAAGGCACCAATTGAAGAGCCTTTAGGCGTAAGTGCCAAACTCGATCCTACAACGCCGCTTATAGAGGGGCCGCAGCTCATTATCGTTGATAAAAGCTACCAAGTGCTTAGCAAACCCAACCCCTACTCTTCGGTAGTACTTAGATTGGCGCCGGGAACTGGGATCTACGTTATCGCCAAACAAGATGGCTATTTTGAAATTGAGTCGATTAATCGACGCAAAGGCTTTATCAAAGCTGATTAATACACTGCCCTATAAGCACAAGCTAGATCTTAGCGGCTTATTACGCCTCGAACCCGTAGGTTTTAAGAATGAATTTGGTTGCACTGTGTCAATTTTGTAGCATAAGGTATCGACACAAATCTGCTACAATTTAGCGATGCCCGTGAACTCTAGCAATAACACCTCTACGACCAAGGACCAAAAGTCAAACAGGTCTAAGTCGACTACGTCGAAGGCGCGCTCTCGTTCTGAGATCGAAGACGCTTTGACAGGCCGCACTAAGCGCATTAAGCCCAAAGCCCGACCAGCACCCGCCAATGAGCTTGGTTTAGACGTGCCACCACGTCGCCAGCAAGTGATCGGTGGCAAGTTAAGCGGCGTGTCGAATCGGTCGAAGTTTGGAATATTCAGCCGCTATAGTGATGTCTCGATAGTGAATTGGGTCGCTGGGGCAATCGTGTTGTTGATTCTGGCAGCTTTCTTTTGGCCTCAACAAAACGACTCAACCAAAGAAGTAGCAGGTGCCGCTCTAAGCCTTGCACCGCAACTTGGCGAAACAGACTTATCTAGAGAAGAGCAAGTTGACTTTATCGAGAGTGAAACCAATGCTGATGGTTTCAGTCGTGACAACGACCTAGAACGTGCTAGTGAATACCGTGAGCAAGACGCTATCGATTTACAAGTACGAGCGCTGTTACAAGAAGCTGAATTACAAATCCAACAAGGCTACTTAACTCAACCTGAAAAAAATAATGCGGTTGATACTTATCGTGCTGTCCTAGCACTCAAACCAAACAATGTAGCGGCGAAACAGGGGCTAGACTCGATAGTCAGCCAATTTTCAGCATCAGGATACGACGCACTCAAACAGAACAATGTCAGGGTCGCGCAAAGCGCTCTGCAAAAACTGATCGCTCTTGATGCCAACTCAGATGAAAGCAAAGACCTTAAGATTGCCATCGACCAATGGAAAGCAAATAAGGCTATCCAAGACCTTTTAGCACAAGCAGATCAAGCACTTGCTAGTGGCGACCTCATACTTCCGGCAAGTCGCAATGCCCTCGCACTTTATCGACAAGTGCTGGATCTTGATGAAAACAATCAAGCGGCGATTGATGGCGTTCAAAGTGTTGCTGATAATTTTGTACAGCAAGCTAACGACGCAGTTCTCAATGGGCAGTATGAAGCAGCGTCAGCTCACCTCGCAACGGTCAGCATTATTGATCCAGAAAACTCCTCGATAGCTTTAGTTGAAGCGATGATCGCCCGCGCAAAGCCCTTAGCGGAACAAGCCCTTGCCGCTCAAGAAGCCCAAGACAGACAAAACCAGAGCACTTCAAATGAGGCGCCCTCATCGACTACAAACAACGTCACTCAAACCAGCCCTACTAATGCAACGACGCCGAACACAAGAACGCCTGCAGCTGTCACGTCCGAGCAAGAAACCTTTGATCGACAGTATTTGAAGCAAGGCCTTGAAGCGTATTATGCGGGAGACTACGAAACATCCGCGGCTCTGTTACAACCTTTGGCTGATAAAGGGATAGCTCGCGCTCAGTTTCGCCTGGCTTATATGCACTATTTGGGGCGCGGGTTCAGACGTGACCGCGCCGTCGCAGATCAAATGATCCGCGCAGCGCTTCCGGCGATTCAACGATTTGCCGATGACGGTCGAGCCTGGGCGCAATCTGATTTGGGAAGTTTGTATGAGGACGGCTTAGTGTTACCGCGCAACTATACCGACGCCGTTTATTGGTATCGCTCAGCCGCCGAGCAAGGCTACCCGGGTGCGCAGACAAATTTAGGCATTATGTATGCTCGAGGCCGAGGAGTAACCGCCAGCCGTCGAACCGCTATCGATTGGTTTCGACGCGCTGCAGAACAAGGCGATAGCGTGGCACAGAGAAACCTTGAGGCCCTAGGAGCAAACTAAACAGAAGCAAACTAAACAGCTTCTAACTCGCTGAAAACCCTAACTGAGAGCAACTCAAAGTTAGCCACGATGGCCTCGAACAACTGAGGTCGATTATCAAAATCTGGCGCATCTAACAGTGTTGTTTCAAAAATAGAATACTCAGGCATCTCATGCGTGTTTACCCATTTAAATGCTTGAAGCCTTTGCCAATACTCTACTTGCACTTTTTTGGTTTGCCCTAGCAACCTGAGTTCGAAATTCGCATGTTTATGATTGAGTACAATCGCCAACTTTAACCTGCGTTGTTTTAAGAACTCGTTTTGTAGGTAAAAGTAAGTGAAGTCTATATAACCATGTAACACGTTCGCGAATTTATATTCGTCTCTAAATGTCTTTGAGAACTCGGTTCTCAAGCCCTGAACCAGTACGACAAGGCTTTGATAAGCAGTCTGAACATTGCCACTAGCGAGCACCTTTTTATATTCAGAAACCAGTTCATTTAGACTTCTATTACACATAAATACACCGTTTCACTGGTGTCAGTGCTTGAAAGCCAAGCCTAAATCGCTACCTATATTCATTAAGAAATGGTCTCCGATGTATAAACGTTAGGATCAAACTCGGGCTCAGGATAATCAGGCGACATCGACTTTAATACGTCTTTAATCACGCTAGCGATCATTGCATCCCGAAAAGTACGGTTTTGAGCGGGCACCACGTACCATGGAGCCTCATCGCTTGCACACTTCTCCATTGCCACTTCAAATGCCCCCATGTAATCAGACCATAATTTGCGCTCATCGAGATCGCCAGGGTTAAACTTCCAGTGCTTACCAGGGTTATCGAGCCTGCGTTTGAAGCGATCAAGCTGGTACTCTGGCGATACATTCAACATAAACTTGATCACCTTAGTGCCTCGATCAGCTACTAGAGATTCGAAATTGTTAATGTGCTGGTATCGACGCTCAATTTTTTGATCGTCGGCCCAACCATGAACTTTGACCACTAAAACATCTTCATAGTGTGAACGATTGAAAATGGCGATTTCTCCACTGGCTGGAGCGGCAGCATGAACTCGCCACAAAAAATCATGAGACAACTCCAATTTTGACGGCTTTTTAAAGCTGTGAATTTTGCAACCCTGTGCGTTCAAATTACGAGTCAGCTTGCCAATGGTACTGTCCTTTCCTGCGGCATCCATCGCTTGCAATACGATCAATAGAGACTGCTTATTCTCAGCATAGAGCTTCTCTTGCAATTCAGCGACATCATCCCAAATTTTCTCACGCAGCTTTTTAAGCTCTGAATCACTTTTACCATCGTCGTATTCTGTGACAAAAGCGCTTAGATCTACCTTACCGCCGGTCAATTTGAATTGCTCAAAATCCATCAATATTTCCTCTTACCATCTAGTTGAGTTAGTCGTCTAAGCTAAATTTAGACGCCGTTTTAGTCCAATTTAACTAATGCAAGCTAAACATGGTATTGCTAAACTGAGGCCTTTGCAAAAACTAAGCCCTAATCAACTAAATGGCCAACTCGATGGCGCCTAGCTCCAAACAAATCAGCGCCGCACAACTGAGCGCCATAAAGCTGTGCTGCCACCGTGGAGACAATCAGCTTTTTAACGACATCAGTTTCGAGGTCTCCGCTGGGCAGTGCTTGCATGTAACTGGCCCAAATGGGTGTGGAAAAACCAGCCTGCTTAGAATCTTGTGCGGTTTAAACCAAGCCGAAGGTGGACAGGTTCTTTGGCAAGGCAAAGCAATCAGCGGCAATCATGCCTTTTTCTCGAGCTGCGCTTACGTTGCTCATAAAGAGGGCCTCAAAAACGAACTGACAGCCATTGAGAACCTTCGCTACTACCAACAACTCGATGCGCGGCGTGACGAAGTCGTGTTAGATCGCTTACTATCAAAAATGGGCTTATTAAGCTGTGCCGACCTGCTGGCTCAGAACCTTTCGTTTGGGCAACGACGACGGCTTTCCTTTGCACGCCTTCTAATTGCCAATTTCTCGCTCTGGATTTTAGATGAACCCTTTACGGGTATAGACAACAGCGGCCGAGAGTTGATAGAAACACTTTGCGTCGAGCATCTAGAAGCCGGTGGCAGCATTATCATGACCCATCATCAGAGTCTTAACGACAGTCCATTAAATCGATATCGCAACGAACTTGCGCTGTCAAAGGCCTAGGTTTACACATGAAGAATACCTTAGCCCTATACTTTCAACGCGAATGGCAGCTGATGTTTCGAAATACCAGCTCAATGATTCAACCATTGGTATTTTTCATTATCATCGCTCTGCTCTTCCCATTTAGCTTGCCCGCCGAGGGCGCACTGCTGCAAAAAATCGGTGGTGGTGTGATCTGGGTGTCAGCTGTTCTTGCCACTATGCTCAGTCTAGAGAGTATGTTTCACTCCGACTATCAAGATGGCACGCTCGAACAGATGCTAATTCACCCTCGCTCGCTACCTCTGGCGATGCTTGGCAAGGCTTTAGCTCATTGGACCTCAACAGGCCTTGTTTTAACCCTATTTTCGCCGATTTTGTGCATTACTTTTAATATACCCAATGAGCAAATTTGGGTATTATTTAGCGGTCTATTGCTAGGCACGCCAAGCTTAAGCTTGATCGGCGCTATCGGCGCAGCATTAACCGTTACATTGCGTCGAGGTGGTGTGTTAATTGCAATCGTAATACTGCCCCTTTATATCCCTATTTTGATATTCGGAGCAGGCATGCTGAGCCAGTCATCTCAAGGCTTAGAGGTTGCTAGTCAGCTCTACGCACTCGCGGCGATTTTAATGTTGTCCCTGACGCTGACTCCATTTGCGATTGCTGGCGCACTGCGCGTCACAATCAATTAACAGAACTTAAACGTATAACAGCACTCAAATAAGCTATTTCGGTAAGCATTGTGAACCCGCTAACAATCATTTGGAACTTTCTATCAAACACCTATCATCGCCTTGGTTCACCGCGAGAGTTCTACACGATTAGTTTATATACGACGCCAGTATTTGGC
This sequence comes from uncultured Arenicella sp., assembly GCA_937918955.1. Classification (GTDB taxonomy): domain Bacteria; phylum Pseudomonadota; class Gammaproteobacteria; order Arenicellales; family Arenicellaceae; genus Arenicella. The sequence continues at coordinate 5,799 of CAKZRZ010000023.1, read as the reverse complement.
TTTTTGTTTTTGGTTCTTAGCCTTTTCGGTACTTATTTTGGACTCTTTGTAGCCCCCGCGGATTATCAACAGGGCGACAGCTTTCGAATTCTCTTTGTTCATGTGCCGGTGGCATGGATGTCTTTATTTGTTTATGTAGTGATGGCAACCGCCGGTGCGATTGGCCTAATTTGGCGCATGAAAATGGCGTTTGTGGTAACTATTTGCTCGGCCCCCATTGGCGCTGCGTTTACCGCACTGGCGCTTCTGACCGGCTCGATATGGGGAAAGCCAATCTGGGGAACTTATTGGGTTTGGGATGCCCGTTTGACATCCGAACTGATTCTGCTGTTCCTCTATTTTGGCATTATGGCGGTGTATTACGCATTTGAAGAGCGAAAAACCGCTGAGAAAGCGACGGCCCTTCTATCTGTTGTTGGTGTTGTCATTGTGCCAATTATTCACTACTCGGTAGAATGGTGGAGCAGCCTTCATCAAGGGCCTACCGTTTTCGCTGAAGGCGGCCCGAAAATGCCCCCCGAAATGCTGTTGCCATTGGCATTTATGGCAATTGGCTTCATGTTTTTCTACGGTTACGCTTTATTCCTAAGTATGCAAGCTAGAGTGCTCGATAATGAGCGCAAAAGCCGATGGGTTAAAGAGATTGTCAGCGGCAAAACGAATTAACGTTTAGGCGGAATTATGAATTGGTCAGAGTTTTTTCACATGGGCGGGTATGCCTTCGAAGTTTGGACCTGCTGGGGCTTAACACTCGCAGTTCTTATCGCCTTCGTGATCTACCCTAAACGTCGAAAGGCTAAAATCCGAGGAGAAATTTTACGGCAGATAAGCCGAGAACAACTCGACCAAGAAAACCAAGGTTCGTAAGAGCCTTGTCGCAAAAGCAAGCTATCGCTTTAGATTCAGTTAAATAGAAACTTCAAACTACCAATGAGCCCCAGTCAGAAAAAACGTTTTGCAATTGTTGCCTTAATCATAACCGGTGTATCTGCAGCGACCTTCTTTGCGATTATGTCAATGCAAAGTAGCTTTGAGTACTTTCGAACGCCTACTCAGATCAACCAAGATGGTTTCGATGAAAAACAAACCTATCGACTCGCAGGCTTGGTAAGAAAAGGCAGCGTTAATCGTCTCGAGGACGGAGTGACTCAGCACTTTGGTATCACCGATTGCGAGAGCGACGTTACAATTCAATACACTGGTATTCTTCCTGACCTATTTAGAGAAGGCCAGGCAATCGTCACCATTGGCAAATTCAGCACCAGCAACTTAGAACAGCGCAGTGAAAATGGCCCCCTATTGATCGCGTCTCAAGTGCTAGCCAAGCACGACGAAAACTATGTACCAAACGAAGCCGCTGACGCTATCATGCTGCAGCAAGCCAATAAATGTGATGACGCCGAAGGCGCTGTCGACTATTAAATTTAGGGAAGCCTCTGATTCGAGGCCCCTAAGGAGTACTGCATAAATGTTAGGTGAACTCGGAAATTTTTGTTTGATCATGGCACTCTGCGTGTCGATCGTGCAAAGTATTTTGCCCCTCGCCGGTACCATCAGACGCCGTCAAAGCTGGATGATGTTTGGCCGCTCGGCAGCCTATACGCAATGGTTGCTGGTCGCCGTATCTTACGCAATTCTGACCTATGCCTTCTACCTCAACGATTTTTCGATTGAATACGTAGCGCGCACTTCAAATTTAGATCAGCCGCTTGTTTACAGGCTTTCAGGCGTTTGGGGCGGGCACGAAGGCTCGCTGCTACTTTGGATCTTGATGCTAAGCAGCTGGACTGCACTGGTGGCAAGGTTTAGTCGAGGAATACCTCGAGACATGGTCGCGCGCGTGCTCTCAATTTTGGGCATGGTAAGCATAGGCTTTATCTCCTTTACGCTCTATACCTCAAACCCATTCAATCGTCTGTCACCAATACCTCTCGATGGGCAAGAGCTAAATCCTCTCTTGCAAGACCCGGGCTTTCTGATTCATCCGCCAATGCTGTACATGGGTTATGTTGGTTTTAGCGTTGTGTTCGCTTTTGCCATTGCCGCCATGCTTAGCGGAAAATTAGATACAGCATGGGCTCGTTGGTCTCGACCTTGGACAACCGTAGCTTGGTTATTCTTAACCATCGGTATCGTATTAGGCAGTTGGTGGGCTTACTACGAACTCGGCTGGGGCGGCTGGTGGTTCTGGGATCCAGTTGAAAACGCTTCATTCATGCCGTGGCTCGTCGGCACCGCATTGATTCATTCCTTAGCAGTAACCGAAAAGCGAGGCGCATTCAAAGCCTGGACTGTTTTACTCGCAATTCTAGCGTTCTCGCTCAGCCTACTCGGCACGTTCTTAGTACGCTCCGGTGTACTGACATCAGTCCATTCATTCGCCAGTGACCCAGAGCGTGGATTATATCTGTTGATATTTTTATCGATTGTTGTTGGTGGCTCCTTACTTCTCTACGCTGCAAGGGCTCACAAACTTAGCAGTAATGTACATTATTCATTGTTCTCGAAAGAGACAAGCCTGTTAACCAACAATATTCTTTTGGTGATTTCTGCGTTCATGGTCTTACTCGGCACCCTCGCGCCGATCTTCATGGACGCCATCGGCAAAAAGATTTCAGTCGGCGCGCCCTACTTTGATTTTATGTTCGCGCTGTTAACCATACCTTTAGCTGTGGTCGTTGGCATCGGTTCAACCAGCCGCTGGAAAAGAGATGACATTAGTCGTTTCAGCCCCCAATTGATCTCTATTTTAGCAATAAGCATCACCTTAAGCGCCCTATTTACTTGGATGCTATCAACTGACGGTTTTGAATTAGGAGGCTTTGCTGGTTTGACTCTCGGCATTTGGGTGATTCTATGGAGCGCGCACAGCATACTTGACCGTTTAAAGAATCAGACCGATAAGTTCTCCGGCATCAAGAAGATTCCAGCTTCTATTTGGGGTATGAGTGTTGCTCACTTCGGTATCGGCATCTTCGTCATCGGCGTCGCGCACGTAAATACCTATAGCATCGAGAAGGATATCCGCTTGGAGCCTGGCGAAACTTACCAAATGGGCAATTACGAATTTAGCTTTGATGGTGTCAAGAAGGTCCAAGAACAAAACTACCTTGCCGACCAAGGCGACTTCATCGTTACGGCAAAATCTGGTTCAATGTTCAAGTTAGAACCGCAAAAGCGTTTTTATTCATCGGGCAACCCTATGACCGAGGCGGCAATCAATACAACGCTTGGGCGCGATATCTACGTTTCTCTGGGCGAACCTCTTAAAGATGGCGCTTGGAGTGTAAGGCTCTACCTCAAATCATTCGTGGCGTGTATTTGGTTAGGCGGCCTCTTGATGGCACTTGGCGGCTTAATTGCGACTGCCGATAAGCGCTATCGTCGCCCATTCAAGAAAATGACCAAGCAGCAACTTGCTGACGTACGGGCATAGAGTTAAAGGCGTTAACATGAAACTGAAATACATCATTCCACTGATCGTCTTTTTTGCGATGGCCTTTTTGCTCGCTAAAGGCTTAACGTTAGATCCAAAAGCCATTCCATCAACACGCATTGACAAAGCAGCGCCAAATTTCACTTTGCCAGTCTTATCAAGCGAAGCAGAGCAATTTAGCCCGAGCGAACTAAAAGGCAAACGCTGGATACTTAACGTCTGGGCATCATGGTGTGTCTCTTGTCGTTATGAACACCCAGTGCTAAATGACATTGCGCGAGCAGGCTTAGCACCAATTGTTGGTTTAAACTATAAAGACAAAGATGATGAAGCGGCTCAATGGCTAAAAGAACGCGGCGATCCTTACTATAAGTCGGTTGTTGATCAAGATGGGCGTGTTGGTATTGATTGGGGTGTGATCGCCGTGCCAGAGACCTTCATTATCGATGAAAAAGGTAATGTCATTTATAAACATACGGGTCCAATTACACGTGAATTGGTAAATGCCGAAATGCTCCCGCTACTCACCGCAAACACCAGTGCTCCGTCAAATAATTAGTTGTTGCTATGATGAAAAAAACACTTCTATTGATTGCCTTGTTTAGCGCCCTAATGGGCTCTAACCAACATAGCTACGCCGTAATCGAAGCCGTTGAATTCGAAACCAAGAAGCAAGAACAACGTTACAAAGTACTTATCGACCAATTGCGTTGCTTGGTTTGTCAGAATCAAAATTTAGCAGGTTCAGATGCGCCTCTGGCAAAAGATCTGCGTGACATCACCGCTAATATGATCAAGCAAGGCGATAGCGATGCGACAATCAAAGCCTTTATGCGCGACCGTTATGGCGATTTCGTTTTGTATGAACCGCCTTTTAATTGGTCGACTGCATTTTTGTGGCTTGGCCCATTCGTGTTGTTAGTTTTGGTGAGTATCGGCCTAATTTTAAATATCAAGCGCCGACAAGAAGACGAGCTTTTTAAGCCAACTCATGCCACTGACGATGCGGTACGAATTAAGGTTCGCAACTTATTACGAGACACTCCTTCGATTGGCGCTGATAGCGTAATCAAGCCTAATAGCGACAACAAAAAGTAGATACCATGACCTCATTCATAATTATTGCCGCTGTAATTGTTCTTGTTTCACTCGCCATTCTCATATGGCCGCTGCTTAGAACACGCAACACGGTCTCTTACGCTCGCCAAGAACAGAATATTCATTACGCCAAGGAACGCCTAGAGGAACTTGAAGCCCAGCTAAAGAATGCCAGTATTTCCGCTACCGATTACGAAGCACTAAAGCTTGAAATTGAGACCACTTTGGCGCACGACATTGATATCGCTAACAACGCTCCTCAAGAAGATGTTGCGGGCCCTCGAAGGTCCAACAAAATAGCGATCAGCCTTTTAGCTGTATTTCTGCCGCTAAGCGCACTCGGTGTTTATTTGCAAGTCGGCACTCCAGATTCACTAAATGTGGTAGAAACCCAAAGTCGGCCTAATCAACAGCAAGTTGACGATATGATCAGCGGTTTGGAGAATCGCCTCGAGGAAAATCCAAATGATCTAGAAGGCTGGCAAGTTCTGGCGCAAACCTACTTGGCTCTAGGGCGTTATCAAGAGGCGCGTGAGGGCTATCAACGTATCTTGACTCTTGGCGGAGAATCAGCGCATGCCTACGCTTCGCTCGCCGACGCCACGGCGCTAGCCGCAGGCGGACAAGTCACCGAAGAAGTATCTCAATACCTAAAGCGAGCGCTAACCATAAATCCTGATAATCGTCAGGCACTCTGGTTGTCGGGCCTAGGCGCAGCGCAGCGTGGCGACAAAGCCATGGCGAAAACACATTGGGGGCGCTTAGTGCCACTATTAGACGATGCGCCGCAACAGCAGCAAGAACTGAGAAACATCATTCAAGAAAATTTTGGCGACGCCGATGCGAAAATTGCAAGCTCGCCACAATCTGAACCGAAACCGCAGAACCAAGATGCCCCGCAACAACAGAACACCGCGCCATCTGTTGCTGAAGAAGGCTTGACCCTGAACATAAGCCTGAGTGCAGAAATGGCGCAGCTTGCGAGCCCGAACGATTTTGTGTTTGTCTTTGCTAGAGCACAACAAGGGCCTCCTGCTCCTCTAGCGGTTAAACGACTGAGAGTTGCCGACCTGCCTACTACTATCACGCTAAGCGACGCCGATTCGATGGTAGCGCCAATGACACTTTCAAAGTTTGAAAACGTAATAGTAAGTGCGCGAGTATCAAAATCTGGCCAACCAATTGCGCAATCAGGTGACTTACAATCTGCGGTAATACCGAGTAAAAATACGTCAGAAGAGCCGATCGACTTGTTAATTTCTGAG
>CAKZRZ010000022.1 GCA_937918955.1 uncultured Arenicella sp. | reverse complement strand
AGTGGAGCGAATTGCACTTCATCGGCAACTTTGAAGCTTGGAGTATGAGTTGATGGCACTGAGGTTTTGAAATACGTACCGTCGATGACCTTTTTGTTGACCTTTACTTGGTATTGCTTGTCCGAGAGAATGGAATCGAATTTACCATCGCCTTTGTATTCACACATTGGGAAGTATTGAACACGGCCACTGGGTAAAAAAGTGTGTTTCATAATCTGATCAAAGTAGGCCATTACTTCAGCTCCAGAGGCAAGTTCTGCGAGGCCCTTGTTTAAGCCAACTTCATCATGATTGCCTTTGCTAAGTTCGCTTGAGCTCACGCCATAGAATGACGACGGCTGATGCAATGTAACGAATGAGTAGGCGTCATTCCAATGGCCGCCAGGTTTATGATGTTTATCAACAATCAGAATATTGGCATTTGTCTCAGCTAACAATACATCGGCAAATGCCATTCCGACCGCGCCGCTGCCGATGATTAAGTAGTCTGTTTCAAGTTGTTGTAGGCTCATGGTGCTTATCCGATCGAAAAAAGTTGTTCGTAAGTTAATAATATAGCGTTTGCCATATAACACTGTTATATCTTAGAATAACGCTGTTATATGTGTCAAGCAAGATGTTATTAAGCTTTGATTAATTAATGCGAGATTATTAAGTCGATGGACTCTAGAACTAAAATTCTGAATGCCGCATCTGAGTTGTTCCTTGAAGGGGGCGGTGCGGGCTTGAGTGTTCGCGCGATCTCTAAGCGTGCGGGAATGTCGACAATTGGGATCTACAGCCATTTTCAGGGCAAACAAGGTATTCTCGATGCGCTCTATATTGAAGGCTTCAATATGGTGCGCGATGCTATGGACGTTGTTGCTGAAGGTAAGGCTAGCAAAGCTCAAGTGCTTGAATCTTGCATGGGTTACCTGAAGGTAGGAGAGCAAAATGAAGCTCACTACCGTCTGATATTTGGTGAAACTGACGCGGGTTATGAGCCGTCAGAAGAAGCCATATCGGCCAGAACTAGTGCGTTTTCCAAATTGGTTAGAGTCGCTGGTTCATACTTGCCAGACACGAGTACTAGCATTGAGCATCGGCAAATTGCGCTCGATCTTTGGGCCATTGTGCATGGCTATGTCAGTATTAGCCATCACGCATCTCTTACGCATGATCCAAGCGTTGATTGGAAGGCTATGGCCTTACGGGTTGTTGAAATTCACCTAGACGCTGTGATGAATTGAGCCAGCGACTGACCCAGCGACCAATTAAGTGGTGACCAACTTTAGTCTTGGTTGGCAAACAAACCGAGTGAAAATCGTTCGCGCATTTTAGAACCTTTAAGGCGAGCGGCTTTTAATGCTTCTTCTTCAATGGCAGCGTGCATCGATTCAAGTACATTTGAAAAATGATGTCGCATCGCTAAGCGAGCAGCTGCCGCATCACGTTGTTCAATCGCTACCACAATGGCCTTGTGTTCGAGAATTCGTTTAGCGCCTTCTGAAGAGCACACAGCTTGGTGCGCGATCTTAATGTGCTCAAGGTTCTCTTGCATGTCCCAAAGCATGTGAATCTGTTTCGCTAACACTCTGTTGTGAGAAGCGTTGGCAATAACTGTATGGAACTCTCGATCGGCTTGGCTAGAAGTATGATCTAGGTTTTCTTCGTTTTCGAGTTTTACAAACGCCGCTCGAAGGCTTTCTAATTCTTCTTCGGTGATCATTTTTGCGGCTAGGGCAGCTGATTCACCTTCAAGCAATACTCGGGCTTCGAGCACTTCGAAGGGGCTAACTTCGTTATCGTATACGGCTCCCTGAATCGGGTTTTCGAGTACGTAAACACCTGAGCCTGTTTTGACCGAGACTCGATTGGTTGCTTCCAGAGCGATAATCGCTTCACGAATTGTTGGACGGCTTACCTGATACTTTTGGGCTAGTTCCCGTTCGGTTGGTAAGCGACTACCTGGCGCGTATTCACCTGAGGAAATCATCTCAGAAATTTCAGTGAAAATTTTTCTATACAGACGTTGAGTTGTCGCCATAGTTGTAATTCGTTTCGCAATTCAGGATATTTATATTAGATATAACAGTACTAAATTGTATGACAACTTGCAATGACCAATTTCGCTTGCCGCAGCAATAGATTGGGATTGATTGTCAACTGTCCTGTAAGTAGGCAAAGTAAGCTATCGAGCTATATATGGCTTGTGTTTATAGGAACAAAAGACAGTCGCCGTTCTTCACTATATGTCTACTAATTAGGAGTCAATTGTCTTGTTTTGGTAATACAATGCAGACCATTTTTAATGACTTTGCCGTATCTTTAGCAAGCTCAGTTTATATTTGGACCTAGGCTAACTCGGATAAAGTGGTTTTAAATCGTCGACTTGAGAACTATTTTCGCCGATGTCTAATCCTCGCTTAGTACGCGATCGAAAGCTTGATAATTCTGAACGCAAATCACTGAGCAATTGCTCAGTGAGCTTCTCGCCCTGCGCCTGATAAAGCTTTCGGTCTAGGGCGTTTAACGCGTCGCTTAGTGGCTTACTGTCGATCAGCGCTGATAGCTTGTAGAGCGTTACCGGTTCTGAGCTAAGGCCAAGAGTATTAGCCCAACTTAAGACGGCCTCTCGAATCACGTTTGCTTGGTCTCTATTTTTGATAGTGCGCTCTAACTGTGTCCAGGCTGATTTTTCGGATGTGGAGTTAGGCTTTTCGGTTGAATCTTGTCTTGCCCCCTTGCTTTGTTTGCGCAGTAGAAAAAATTGAAATAGTACAATAAAGGCAAGTGCGCCAGACAGAATCTGCCAAGGCAATGCGGTTTTAGTTCGGTAAGTATTTCCTTGCTCAAGGTCGGAGCTAACAGCATTGGAGTTTGGAAGCTCTGACAGGGCTGATTGGTTTTGCGTGTTGTTAACTGCCGCTGCGCTACCTGTAACCTTAAGTGTCTCGGCTTCAAGGGTTGCTGTTTGCCAAGACTCGCTGTCGTTACTCCACCATTGAATACTCAGAGGTGGCAGCGTGAATTCTCCCGCTTTGCTTGCAACAATGGCTTCTGATTCGACACGGCTAGCAACAAAGCCCTCCGAAGTTTTACCGGTTTCGAGCTGGGACTGATCCTTATATGACTTGAGTCCGTCGATACTGGTGAGCCCTGAAATCGGCGGGATGGCACTTGCGTGCTGCCCTTTGGCTACTATGGTAATTGTGCGAGTCACGGGTTGGCCAACTTTTAAATCTGATATGTCCGCTGACCACTTCGACTGTATGCTCAGGTCATCGGCGCTAAACCATGCTTGATTACTGCTGCTACTGGGAACATCTATCACCTCCAATTCAAGCGGATTGCTGCGCGCGATTACTTGGTCGCCGGTATTGCCGAAAACGCTACGGCGCGCGTTTTTAAGACCCGTGTAAGTTAATATTGGGATTGTCAATTTGCCGGTTTTTTTTGCAAATACAGCGTATTTTAGAACAACGATTTGTCGCGCAATACCATTGTCGACTCGTTGAAAATTTTGTTGGTCCAGAGGTTCCACATCCGCATCCGCCACCGCTAGCTGAGGTCCACCTAAATCACGCACGTCGCGCTGGGCAGATAGTTCTACTGTCACAATAAATTGCTGGTTTGGATACACTGTGCCGCGGTTGCTGCTTACTTTGACATCCAGTGGTAAGTTGCTGCTCCTAGAATTCTTAGCGTTTGAAACGTTTATGGTAATCGCTTGACTCTTGGCTGCACCGATATTAAACGAGGGTATCGTGAGTTGCCCATCACGTTTTGCCACTAAGGTTATGGTCCAGACAGTAGTTGCTTCTTGTACCGAGCGACCGTTCACTATATTGATCGAACTGCGACTTTGTGGCGACGTGCCGAGCACCTCGAAATCTTTTTCAAGTTCGCTTAAATCAAGTGATGAGGTGTTAACTTGCTCGTCAATAGATACAGTCAGTGTCAGTGTTTCGTTGGTGCTAACTTGGTTGCGATTGACGGTACTGCTTAAGGTAGCTCCAACGCTGTTGAGCGAGAGGCTCATCAAACTCAGAAAGATCGTATAGCGGAAAAAACGGTTCATAGCTTAATATCGTTCGGTTGGATTAGTGTCGCCAGCTTGGCCTTCTTGTGCTCTTTGCTGCGATCTAAGTTTTGATTGGTACTCAAATTTACGACGGAGTAAGCCGCTCGGATCATCTTGAATGCTGCGAAGCCATCGCTCGCTGCTTTCCTCTAAAGGGTCTTGAGTGTTTAGCGCTTGCGCTTGGCCGTTGGAATCGAGATTGTCATCTGATTCTTCTTCTGATTCCTCGAGCTTAGCGCTCTGTGAGGACTCATCGTCGGCTTCTTCCTCGCTTGATTCCTCGGAGCCTTGGGGTTGGTCATTTTCTTGCTCAGCCTCATTTTCCTCAGACTGCTTAGGTGAGTCTTGGCTTTGAGGCTCTGAGCTCGACTGTTCTTGCTGCGAATGATCGTTTTGTTGCTGTTCGTCGTTTTGACCTTGAGACTCAGAGCCTTGTTGATCTTGGTTCTGCTGATCTTGATTTTGCTGATCTGAATTTTGTTGATCTGAGTTTTGCTGATCTGAGTTTTGAGATTGCTGTTCTTGCTGCTTGAGCAGTTCTTCAAGAACCGATTTATTGTGTGCCGCGTCATCATGCTCGGCGTCTATATCGATAACTTGTTGATACGTGTTAATTGCTTCTTCGAGTTGGCCGTCAAACGCTAGAGCGTTGGCCTTATTGTACAAATCTCGACTACTCGTAGCCTCAGAAAATTTTTCAAGGGCTGCTTTGTAGTTGCCGTTTTTAAAATGCGACACGCCGGCCCAGCTGCTCGTTTCAAAGCGTTTCGCGGCTGAGTCGTAGTCGCCACTTTCAAAATCTTTACTCGCTTGCTGATCACTAGTTAGCCAAAGAGATTGCCATGCGCTTTTTAGGTTTGATGATTGAGTGTTGTTTGCGTCAGTGTTTGTGTCATTACTCTGGGCAATCGCGTCGGGAGCGTTTGCTAAACCGATAAAGATACAAAGCGGTATAAGGTAAATCACGCCTTTTCGAAAAAAAAGTAGGGCTAGGGGTAGGCACAACACTATTAGCCAATGGCCCATATCAACCCAGGTGTCGTAGAGTTGTTCACTATCTCCTTGGTCATCGTTTAGCTCAGCGTCAATGTTTTGTTTAAGCAGCTGTTTAAGATCTGAGTCGTCACTGCTCAAGCGAGCGAAGTTGCCGCCTGTCGAGCTAGCGAAAGATCGTAATTCACTCAGTTTAAGTTGAGTCACCGCTATTTCGCCATTTGCTTTTTTCAAAAAGCCGCCACCAGCGTTGGGTATTGGCGTCGGTTCGGCGCTACCAACAGCAAGCACTGAGAGTTTAAAGCCACGTTTTAAATCACGTTTGATACTTGTTATCGCGTCTTCAGCAACGCCATCACTAATGAGAATAATATCGCCTTGTAGTAGGCCTGCATTGTTAAGTAGATCTTGCGCCAGCGCGATTGCCGACTCGGTGTTGCTCCCAGAAATGGGCATTACGTCGGGATGTAAGGCAGGTAATAGTGCTTCGATATTACTCGGGTCATCGGTTAGTGGACTAACCGTGTGAGCATCGCCAGCATAAGCGATTAAGGCTGCTTGGCCATCGTTTTGCTCTCGCAAGATGTCGATCAATTTGTATTTAGCCAGCGTTAGCCGATTGGGCGTTAGGTCTTGGGCCAGCATAGACGGTGACAAATCAAGCACCAATACGCGTGCGCTTTTATTCTCAAACGTTGGTGCAGCTTGCTTGTCCCAACTAGGGCCAGCGGCCGCCAAGGTCACAATGACCCAAAGCGCGAGCAAATACGCGCGCCAGTTTGAGTTTGAGTGACCAATGTTTACCTTCAGTGCTTCTAGCATTGGCTTGGCGATATGACTCGCCCATTGTTGCCCTGTAGTTTGATTGCGCAGCAATAGCCAAATTAAAGCGGTAACAGGCAGAGCAAGAAGCCACCAAGGGCGTATGAAATGCGCGTTTTCAAATAAGCTAAACTCCATTATTGCCTCCGCCGTAATAAGACCAGCAAAAAGCAGAGCGCTAAACATGCGCTCAGGGGCCAATGTAATAGGCTTCGGGTAGGCCTAAATGTTTGCTCGTCAGGCACAGGTTCTAAGCGGTCGATCTCTGCGTATATCTGTTGCAGCTCTTTTGGGTCGCGTGCACGAAAGTACTTGCCGCCAGTTTTGTCTGCTATGGCTTGCAAGGTTGTTTCGTCAAGGTCGGTTGAGGGGTTAACGCGCCGCTCGCGTCCAAAGAAACCCTTGGTGATGATTTCATCTGCGCCTACGCCGACCGTGTGAATTCTGATTTTGGCTTCCGCGGCAATGTCCGCCGCTTGTGCTGGATCTGTACCAGCTGTATTTGCCCCGTCGGTAAGTAATATCAGAACTCGGCTATCGGCAGGTCGGTCTCT
>CAKZRZ010000021.1 GCA_937918955.1 uncultured Arenicella sp. | reverse complement strand
TTTGCCGCTATCGACAATGGCTGATGAAGGGCGATGTATTGAAGCGGCTGATGGCCGAGATTAACGGTCAACTAGAACAGCAAAACTTGAAGATTAGCAATGCAAACGTCGCGGTTGTTGATGCCAGCATCATAGAGTCGATAGGAGCGCCCAAGCGCAAAGCAATGGATGTTGAAGAGAGTGGTGATGTAACGCCAACGCCTGCCAGCAAAGATAAGGAAGCCAAATGGGTTAAGAAGGCAGGTCGCTTTTATCTGGGTTACAAGATCCATGCCAGCAGTGATGAAGAAGGGTATCTTGAAGGCATTCACGTTACTCCCGCCAATGCTCATGAAAGCCGACACTTAACGCCGTTGCTTGATGACTTGCCAGAAGGCGTAGAGCTGTTGGCTGATAAAGGTTATGCCAGCAAGGCTAATCGAGCCGAGTTGACTGCGCGAGGGCTCAAAGATGGCATCATGCACAAAGCGGTTCGAGGTGCCCGATCACATCAGAAGAGCGGCAGCGCAACATTGACATTAAAGCGAAGCGCTGGGTTATTGAACAGACTTTTGGCACTCTCAAGCGCCGATTCAGATTTAGCCAAGCGAAGTACTTTGGTCAGGGCAAAGTCTTAGGTCAATGTTATCTTAAAGCAATGTGTTTGAACTTACTGAAAGCGAGCAATAAAGTTAGTTATATCTGACTGGCTACGGGATTATTCCGTCTAAAAAGCGGAACAATGACAAAATCAGAGGCGATATTGGCCCCAATATCGCAAAATTGCTTAAAAAATAAGCAATTTGGCAAAAACAGAATAGAATTGGCGTTTAGCGCAAAGGTCTCACATTACTGAATAGGGAGTGCGGAAAGTAATATGCATTTAGTGGCGGAACATTTTAGACGGATTAGGGCATTGGAGCAGTCGAAGCTGCATGATCGTCGTAAATGGTTTGTCGCTGCTAAAGAGCGTAAGGCACGTAAAGAGGAGCTAGCCGAAGAAGCTGAGGCGGCGGTATTCGGTGCAACGGCTAGCATTGTCATGGCCGACCCAGTCGAACTTGAGGCCTTTACGCTAGAGTTAGATGCGTTTGATGAAGCCACGATCAAGGCTATTCTTGAAAATCGTGAGATTTTAGAACGACTCTACCTTGAATGCGACACGATGTTTAATCAGGCGTATCAGTTAGACGATGGCACGCGTGTGTTTAAATCGGAAGACGGTGTGACGGTGATTACTGAGTTTGGCGATAAAATTGCCACTAATGTGATTGACCCAAATGTCATTGAAGATCATCGCCCCAGTGCGGAAGCCTTTATGGATCTGGCTGATTCAATAAAGCATCATGAGGAAATTGATCAACAATTGCACGATTATCAGGCTCAATTAGACGAGGCGTGTGAACAAGTAAATTCGGGCGAGCTGACCCAAACTGAATTTAAAGAATTGCGGCAAAGCCTTTATGCCGACATGCCCGATCAAGTACGAGAATATGTGGTTGATGAGTATAAACCCGAGCGTGTGTCATTACATCAAGCGTTTAATGCGCCCGCGCCGACTCCGAATGTGGTGGATCAAGTACCGAGTTCAGCTGCGCAATACAGTTTGAAAGATATGCCTAGTTTTTAATCTATATCCTTCTATTTGAAATTTATTATATTTCTTGATTTTTCCTGTAAATAGCGAATAAATACAGTTGCTTATTCTATTTTAGTTATTCAATGTTTCAATCTATTTTGCATGAATTATAAATTTATATTCTTGCAAATAGATTCTTTTTTATGGCATTATGGTCTATGAGGAAAGATCATGACTAAGCTAAACCAACTCAAAAAGCATTTGCGCTCAGGCCAAGTTTACCGCCGCTCTGATTTAGAGCCGTGGTCTACGTCTGTGGACAGGCACTTGGCTGAGTTGGTGAGAGAAGGGCGATTAGAAAAACTCTCAGGCGGTTTGTATTATTGCCCCAAGGTCACGCCGTTTGGCGTTGAACCACCTGAAGACCAAACGTTGGTCGAAGCGTTTTTAAACGATGATCGCTTTTTACTGACGTCACCTAATGCCTATAACTCACTCGGAGTCGGGGCAACGCAGCTTTATAACCAAACCGTGGTCTATAACCACAAACGTCATGGCCGTTATCAATTTGGCCATCGTGAATTTGATTTCAGAAAAAAGCCGCATTTCCCAAAAAAGCTTAGCACCGAGTTTTTGCTGGTTGATTTGGTAAACAACGTCAAGCACTTAGCCGAGGACAAAGAAGCGTTACTTGAAAACGCCCTTGATCGAGCCGCGAGCGTCGATCAACGCCGTTTGAGTAAAGCCGTTAAACAATACGGCGGTGTGGCGTCGAAAAAACTCTTTGCTCCTGTACTCGGTCGCGATACGGTAGCGCATGACGTTTAAATTTTTACATCACCATAACAATTTTAGAACCTTACTCAGAATTATTGCTGAGCAAGAACGCATTGATTCGTATTTGGTTGAGAAGGACTACTGGATCATGCATTCGCTGTACGGATTACAGCAAATGGGGCTTGAGTTTGAATTAAAGGGCGGGACCTCACTCTCCAAAGGCTTTGGCGTGATCGAACGTTTCTCCGAAGACATTGATATTCGCATTGAACCGCCTGAATCACTCTCAGTAAACACCAACCCTAAATCGACTAAGAAAACCCAAGTACAGGGACGTAAAGCGTACTACGACTGGTTGGCGGATAACATCAATATTGACGGGTTGGCCAAGATTGATCGTGATACGAAATTTGACGATGAGCGTTATTACCGCAGTGGCGGTATTCGCTTACGCTACCCTATGCAAACAGGCGTATTAGACGGCACCAAAGACGGTGTGCTGTTGGAAGTCGGCTTTGATGATGTGACACCCAACATCCCTAAAACGATCACGTCTTGGGCGTATGAGTACGCGAAAGACAAGGTCGAGGTTATTGATAATCGAGCAAAGGAAGTCGCTTGTTATCACCCAGGTTATACCTTTGTTGAGAAGTTACAGACCATTTCGACCAAGTTTCGGCAGCAGCAAGCAGGCGGTTCGTTTCCCGTTAACTTTATGCGGCATTATTACGACGTGTATTGTTTGTTGGAGGTAGAAGAAGTGAGGGCCTTTATCGGTACGCCTGAGTACCTTGTGCATAAAGAGCGGCGCTTCCCCAAAGCCGACAATGTGATTCTTGCTGAAAACGAGGCGTTTTTATTGAGCGATGCGTCGGTCTACCAGCAATATTCAGACGCCTATCGTCAATCGGCCTGTCTGTATTATCGAGAGCAACCGTCATTTGATGAGATCGTTAAACGGATTAGGCACGCCTTAGAGAGTCATAAAGGAATTTAGCCACCGTCTTTACGAATGATCATTGAAAGGAATTCAGAAACATGGAACGCACTGATCAGCGTCAAACCTTACCGTATTATCAAGCGCGTTTTGATCGTTTAAGTTTGCAGACACAGGTGGTAATAGAAGCCGTCTCATTATTTGATCAAGCTTTACAATGCGAAGCCGATGCCAAAGTCCTCAAGATAGATATTATTCAACCAGAGAAGTAATCAATTAGGCGGGTGAAGTCTCCCCCTCGCTGCAACCGCTCACGCGTTTTCCGCTACCCCCTCTGCGGGAACAAGCTTCCCGCAACGCCCTTGTTTTAAATGAGTTTAGTTGAAGCGACACAGTCGCTGCTCATTATTCGCGTGTACCACGCTCAGGAACCCCATTTCCAGCTTACATCGCCCCCTGTGACGCTCTGCTGTGCGTCCATCATTTTTTCCCGTTTGCCCGTCTAAAGAGGCATACATGCCTCAAGACGGCCTAAACGGTCCCCCACAAAAATGATTGACCCATCACCGGGGGCGATCTCTCGTCCTGATGGTCTCGCTGCGCTCGGCCTTTTTATTGTTTTTTTCAGGACGCTCGGCGCTAGCCAAGGGTTCATGCGCGGGGTTGTTTTTTAACAACCTTGTGAACTGAAACCCTAGAGATAAGTGAGCAAAACATGACACAGTTACATGCCCAACCTTACGACATCAGTGCCACAGGCTTCTATTTTGAGAGCGTTGAGGAATACCAAGAAAAAGCGGATAAGGCCGTTAACCGTTACGGTGACCCCGTTGAAGAATTTGAGATTCAATTTATTGACGGTGAGCGCATTGACTGCGAACTGGCCGAAGCGATTGGTTTAAGCCAATGTACGATCAACGCGTATTTTGAGTGCGTTGACGGATTAGAAGACAGTTCAAAAATTGAAATCATCATCGCGGTTGGTGAGTGTGGTTATGACTTTGACGCGGATTGCCTAAATCAGTGGGACGTTACCGTGTACCACGTTGACAGTTTTCGTGATTTAGCCATCGAATTTGTGGAAGAGGGCATCTTTGGCGACATATCCAAATCGATTGAGAACTACATCGACTATGAGGCCATTGCCCGTGACTTATCGATTGATTATTCAGAAATCGAAATTGACGGGAAAAATCTAATTTATCGCTGTGATTAAGGAGATTGCAGCCCTGAACCTCGGCCAGTGCGGGGTTCTAGGGTGCAATTTCACACCGATAAAACCAAAGGAAAAATACCATGAACTTACAACATATCACTCTTGATCAATTGAAACTGAGCCCAATCAATGTACGCAAATCTGGCGCGAAGAACGTGGATGATCTATTACCCAGTATCCGCTCACTAGGCATTATTCAGCCGTTGCTCGTACGACCTAATTGTGAAGGTTATGAAATCATTGCAGGACAACGGCGTTTCAATGCCCTAACCGCCATCGCGCAAGACACGGAATTGGAGCCAGTGCCGTGCATTGTGATGGAGAAGGGCGACGACGCGAAAGCCATTGAAGCCTCGTTATCGGAAAACGTTGCGCGGCTGCCTATGGATGAAGTCGATCAATACAAGGCGTTTTCAGCATTAAACAAACAAGGCTTGAATGCTGAGGACATCGCCGCGCAGTTCGGTGTGACCGAACGATTGGTGCATCAGCGTTTAGCGATTGCCAATTTAATTTCGCCAATTCTTACCGCCTACAAACGTGAAAAAATCGGTGTGGCCACCATTCGACTACTCACCATGGCGAGTAAATCACAGCAAAAAGCATGGTTAGCCTTATTCAAAGACGAAAACGAATACGCCCCTGAAGGTTATCGTTTAAAAGAATGGTTGTTTGGTGGCAACAGCATACCCACTAAAAATGCGATATTTGATCTTAACGATTACGAGGGTGCGATTGCCTCTGACCTGTTTGGCGATCAGGCGTATTTTGCAGACAGTGAGCAATTTTGGATGCATCAAAACACCGTCATTGCAAACGCCAAAGAGAAATACGAACAAAATGGTCGGCCAGAGGTCATTCTTTGGGAAGTTGGCGACTATTTTCCAAGTTACGACTACGTCGATACGCCAAAAGAAGAGGGCGGTAAAGTCTACATCACGATTGCCAACGATGGTGAGGTCTCAGTTTACGAAGGCCAACTATCCCGTAAAGAAATCAAAGCCAGAGAAAAGGCCAAAGATACCGATACGCCTAAAGCTACACGCCCTGAAACTACCAAGGTGATGCAAAACTACCTTGATTTGCATCGACACAGTGCGGTGAGGGCTGAACTATTGAATCATCAAGGCATCGCGTTGAGATTGGCCGTAGCTCAAATGATCGCTGGCTCAGAACTGTGGACGGTTTACGCTGACCCACAGAAAGCCGCCAATGAGTCGATCAACGAAAGTCTTACAAACAACCCAAGTGAACTGCAATTTGACCAACAGCGGCAACAAGTGCGTGAATTACTGGGCATGAAAAAGAGCGATGACGACACGTTAGTCTATCGAAAAGACGATTGGGGTCATATATGAATACCTCCCTTGCGGTCAAGTGATGACGATAGTCTGAGATGAGCAATTGCGGACATATATCCGGCCATAGATGGTCATTGAATCATCGCTGACCGGGCCTTATTGCGATTCGCTACCTGGTTGACT
>CAKZRZ010000020.1 GCA_937918955.1 uncultured Arenicella sp. | reverse complement strand
TTTCGATCTACAAGAGGAAACTCGTGAGAGTAGTACTGAACTCTTGACTGTGAAAGGCGTTCAATTTCGTCATACGAGATACCTAAGAAGACGATTGCGGCATTCGGCTTGAGGGGAATTTTTCTGTTCCTGAGCATAGATCGAAGTAGGCGCCGGAACGGTCTTATTTTCCAGTGTGCCGTGCATTGCCGAGTCCTAGGCGCGCTGCCGGCTTGACTCCTGAATGGCGGTTTAGGATGAGCAGGGTTAGCCAGAATGTCGCCTACAGCGTCAACGTATGCGTTGCGCCAGACGATTGAATGACGTTCAGCATACGGCATTGCAACGTTTCTCACGTATGCTCTAGTGTCTGGCGATTCCGCTTCTCCTAGGTCTACGTGAACTACTGCATCAACCTGTATCTCGCGTCTTGCGGCTAGCACTAGCAGTGCCGTCGATTGTACCCCCCCTCCATACGATAGAACCCGTAGCATGAGAACACTCCTTTTCACTAGCAGAAGATCAAGGCAAAAGAGAGTATAGCACAATCGCCAGACAGATTCAACCTGTCTGGCGATTGATAGTTCGATCTATAGCGGCACTAGCGGTAGACCTTCATCGTCTTTGCCATTGCACAGCATATCAGCAAGCATACTAGCCGCCAGTGACAACGCTCGGAGCAGAATGCATAGAACACGTCTCTTCACTTCGATCCCCCCCCTCTACCGCATTCTCATATCGAAGTACCGGTTGTCAAGTTTCCTATGCGAAGTCTGTTCAGCAATGCTGATAAGTGAAACACGTCGAACATTAGTAGGAGTAGGCGTACCTCTTGCCAATACCATTTCAAAGTATGGCGAAAATATTCCTGAAAGAGCGCCGATTGCCGCTTGAATCACATCCCTTCGACTTTGAAAGATAAAATGACCCTTCATACCAAAATCAACATCCCCCTCTGTTAAACATCCCCTATAAAAGCGTTTTCCGCTTCTACCGCCTTCAGCAGTGAACCTAGCAAATACACAAGTAGTGAGTGGCAAGGAATTAGAACCCGAACTACTCACTTGACCTTGCAACGAAAAGTCTATTGTAGTAAACGAAGACGGGTTGTAAGGTCTACTGTCTGGTTGATACGTTGATATTACTGCTCTGAAGAAGTTAACAAAATTAAGGTGTATGGCGCGTTCAGCGTTGACAATCGCCAAAGCCGCATTTACCAAGTCACTTCTTTCGGCATCATCATCAGTGCAACGAATTTCGTAAGTATTAGCCCATTGCGTAGCAAGATACTGCTTGTAAGAACGAACAGTAAAAACTTCTCCTGAAGTAGGATTCTCAACACTCATGATTGTTCCCTCCTGTAAAATGGCGTCAATTACGTGCATTACTGCAATTCAATTTTATCATCATGATTAGTTCCTGTCAATAGCCTTGCCGCAATCTCTCGATATTCCGGTTCAACCAAAAATAGTTTAGCCATTGCCGGAATTACGGTTTTTTCGTACCATATTTTTCGTCTTTGCGCCCATTCCGTATCTTTCTCTTCTATTTGCAATTCATCAACGCTAAGCAACCTGCAAAGATCGAGCAGACTATCAGCGTCTTTGTCTACAATCATCTTCTTTACCCAAAAAGCCAACACTTCGTCTGTTTTGCCTTCTATCCACTTCTTGTAGGCTTCATCAGCATAATTGTCTCTCAATTGTATCTCAACCCTCAAATACTTGCCATTATCCGCCACAATTCCACTTTCAGCAGTTTTGTTGTAAATACGTAATCTTGCTCTCGATGAAGGTGAACCTACATACAACGTCTCACCTTCACTATTTACCGCACTAATTCTTGTCGCCTTGTATTTCTTCTTTGGAAACGTGAAAACTATGGTTCTATCGGGATCAGCAACAACAACAGTTTCTTGAACATCTATCCTTGCAATCGAAAGACCTTGCGGCGCCAGTGCGAACACTTGCTTAGCCGCTTCATGTGCAGCGCTTGACGTTCCTGCAATCAATGCACGTGCAGCGTAGTCATTGATTGCGTAGGTCAACTTGTCTTTCGTGTAACCCTTGTAGCCGTATAGTTCCGTTCTCTTTCCGCCAGACAATACTGCAATCAGACGTGGTTCAACCGCTTCAATCCGCGTATCGCGCGTGAATGTCGCTACGAAGTAGTCTAGTGAAGCCATTACCGTCTCACTTTCTGCTGTACTTTCGATAGAACAAGCGTGCTGCAACCGTGTTACCACTGCGGTTGCAGCACAAGCCTACGCTGCCCTATTCGTTACCTGCTTACGAATAAGGAATGGTAAATGTGTCTGGCGCATAGCCGTACCGCTACACGAAACAATGACCTGAGCAATCACCTGCATTGCCCTTGTCTTCGCCTTGTGGCAAAAGTCGAATTGGACTCAACCCGTTCTTCTCTCTTGCATCAGAGATACACGCTTGCAATTGCCTGGCTGTACGCTGCAAGTAGGGATATCTCATCAGCAATGATTGTGCACGCAATGCATCCGAAAATGGGCAGAACCAACAAGCAGACTTCGAGGGGATAGGCAATCCTTCACTAGCAATTATTCTCACGCAATCGTTTCGCGTGAGTTTTCGATCCACCAAAGGGAACTCGTGAGAGTAGTACTGAACTCTCGAAGGTGAAAGCCGTTCAATTTCGTCATACGATATACCTAAGAAGACGATTGCGGCATTCGGCTTGAGGGGAATTTTTCTGTTCCTGAGCATAGATCGAAGTAGGCGCCGGAACGGTCTTATTTTCCAGTGTGCCGTGCATTGCCTAGCCATAGGCGCGCTGCCGGCTTGACTCCTGAATGGCGGTTTAGGATGAGCAGGGTTAGCCAGAATGTCGCCTACAGCGTCAACGTATGCGTTGCGCCAGACGATTGAATGACGTTCAGCATACGGCATTGCAACGTTCTTTACGTATGCTCTAGTGTCTGGCGATTCGGCTTCTCCTAGGTCTACGTGAATCACTGCATCGATCCCTAGTTCGCGCCTAGCCGCCATAACCAACAGTGCCGTCGATTGGACTCCCCCTCCATACGATAGAACCCTTAGCATGATAGCCCCCCTTTTCACTAGCAGAAGATCAAGGCGACAGAGAGTATAGCACAATCGCCAGACAGATTCAACCTGTCTGGCGATTGCACGTAGTTCGATCTATAGCGGCACTAGCGGTAGCCCATCCCCTTCTTCATCACTGCGGCACAGCATATCAGCAAGCATACTAGCCGCTAATGCCGCTGCCCGTAACAAGATGCAAACAACGCGCCTTTTCATGCATCCCCCCTTTTACCGCATACGCATATCGAAATAGCGATTATCGAGTTTCCTATGTGAAGTCTGCTCGGCAATCGTGATGAACTCTACACGCCGAACGTTTGTAGGAGTAGGATTTCCCCTTGCAAGCACCATTTCGAAATTGGCAGCAAAATTACCGGCAAGTACGCCGATTGCTGCCTGGATTGCGTTCCTGCGTGCCTGGAGGATAAAATGCCCCTTAAATCCGAAACCAACATCAGATTCGGCAAGGCAACCGCGATAAAACCGTTTACCGCTCCTACCTCCATCTGCAGTGAACCTTGCGAAAACACAATTACTGAGGGGGATTACATCACCAGTAAGACTTACGTTGCCTTGAAACGATGTGTCAATTGTCGTGAATGCTGAAGGGTTATAAGGTCTACTGTCGGGTTGATACGTTGATATGACTACGCGATAAAAGTTAACGCCTGTCCAGTGTATGTTGCGTTCGGCGTCAACAATTGCAAGTGCAGCACTAATAAGGTCATTACGTGTAGCGTCATCATTAGTGCAGCGGATTTCATAAGTGTTTGCCCATGGTGTGCCGCTATACTGCTTGTAAGACCTTACCGAGAACACTTCTCCTTGAGTAGGGTTTTCTACGGTCATTGTCGTTCCCCTTCATTCTCTGTCGTCAATTCCGTTCCTTCTTGCACACAAATTCTATCAATCGAAGTAGTTCCTGTCAAGAGTTTTGCCGCTATTTCGCGGTAATTTGGATCGACAAGAAACAGTTTTGCCATTGCCGGCACTACTGTTTTCTCGTACCATACTTTTCTTCTGTCGATCCATTCATCATCACGCTCTTCTACATCCAGAGCGTCTACGCTCATTAAACGGCACATATCGATCAAACTATCGGCATCCTTTTCTATCAGCATCTTCTTCAACCAGAACGCCAAAACCTTATCGGTTTCGCCATTAATCCACTTCTGAAATGCGGTATCAGCGTAATTATCCCTTAATTGTACTTCTACACGAAGATATTTGCCGCTATCAGGCTTTATCCCACTCTCGGCGGTTTTGTTGTAAATCCTTATTCTTGCACGAGACGCCGGAGATCCGATATAAAGGGTTTCCCCTTCATCATTGACGCTCGATACTCTTGTTGCCTTGTAGGATTTTTTCGGCGTCAAGAATGCAATCGTTCTGTCTGGATCGACTACCGTAATTGTTTCTTGCACGTCAATACGCGCAATCGAAAGATACGAAGGGTTGAGGGCAAACACTTGTTTTGCCGCTTCATGTGCTGAAGTAGAAGTTCCTGCAATCAATGCGCGTCCTACTCTTTCGTTAATCGCGTAAGTCAATTTATCCTTAGTGTAACCGCGATAACCGTGCAATTCCGTGATTTTGCCGTTGATCAACGCTGCAATCAATCGCAGTTCCGCTGCTTCAATGCGCGTATCCCTTGCGAATGTCGCCACAAAGTAATCTAGTGAAGCCATTGCTGTTCTCCCTTAGTCTCACTAGCGACAGAACACGTGTGCTGCAACCGTGTTACACGTGCGGTTGCAGCACAAGCCTACTCTGCCCTATTCGTTTACCTGATTACGAATAAGGAATGGTAAATGTGTCTGGCGCATAGCCGTACCGCTACACGAAACAATGACCTGAGCAATCACCTGCATTGCCCTTGTCTTCGCCTTG
>CAKZRZ010000019.1 GCA_937918955.1 uncultured Arenicella sp. | reverse complement strand
AAAACGAGAGCTAAGTTGTCGCGGCGAGCTCGCCGGTTTGATTCAACATGAAGTTGATCATCTCAACGGTGTGCTGTTTATTGATCGAGCTGAGAAAGAGGGGGCTCAACTGAGCTCGATAGATACCTTATTGACCGATCAACCTGATCGTTTAGCGCAAGTGAAAACCATGATCGACTACATGCGTGGCTAGCTTTTGTCGAAAAATGCCAAGGAATTGGGCTTTCAAATGTTAAATTTTTAAAAATCTCAAGCGCTAATCTCACCTTTATATCTCCGGTGATCTTGTGACGCTGCCTACCAATCTTGGAGTTAAGGTCACCTTTATCGAATTTAATTCAGTCTTATATAAGAGTTTGAGAAGTTTGTTCTGCTTTTCTGGATTAGAGGTCCTGATATTACTCTAAGTTATTGATGTTATTACCTAGTTTTAGTTCTAAAACTGCCATTTTACTTACATTTTTTGACAGACACTGCCAAAAAATATCTATAGAATCCCGCCGCACTGAAAGAAACAACGAAAATTATGTATGGGGACTCCAACATGAAAAACATAAATAAAACTCGCCGATCGCTTCCGGCTCTTAGCCTGGTTGCTAGTTTTCTTATATCGCCAGCAATGTTTGCTCAGCAAGCTGACACAATTGAAGATCAAAGCTTATTTGCCTCACAAGACTCAGAATCAGAGGTCTATTTAGAAGAGCTGATTGTTACTGCGCAAAAGCGTTCTGAAAGCGTGCAAGATATTCCAATTAGTGTTGCGGCATTTTCTGACGAACAACTTAACGCGTTGGGTATCACTCAGTCAGGCGAGCTTGGTCAGTTTGTACCTGGACTTGAAATTGGTAACTCTAGTGGTGAAGGCAGTCAGCTTATTTTGTTTTTGCGTGGTGCCGGTCTTAACGACTTAAACACTAACAACGCCGGCCCAGTTGGAATTTACTCCGACGAGGTTTACGTAAGCTCGCCGGCGCTCAGCCCGTTTCAACTGTTTGATGCTGAGCGGGTAGAAGTATTGAAAGGCCCGCAAGGTACAATTTATGGTCGTAACACCACCGGTGGAGCGGTTAAGTTCATTACCAAAAAACCAACCCAGGAGCGTAAGTATTCAGGTCGCTGGCGCATTGGTAATCAGGGTCGTCAAACACTAGAAGCCTCGGCATCAGGCGCATTATCAGAAACCGTGAGCGCTCGCGTTGCCGCGATTAAGCAAGATGCAGATGGCTTTGGTACTAACTTAGTCGACGGCTCAAGTACCAACGGTGTAGATTCTGGTGCTTACCGTGCCTTGGTTCAATATGAGCCAAACGACAACTTAAAAGTGCTTGTGAACTTTCACGGCGCAAGGGTAAATTCACAGGCGAGTAGCTTTAGCCCGCTTGGTACTCTAGACCCAACGACTGGAGAAGTGTGCAGTGATGCACGTATTGCCGCGAACGAGTGCGTTGACCGCTTTGGGTATCGCTCTCCCGATAATGAGTTAGATGGAAATTACAACCAGATTGCTAATGTCGATTTAGACTCTAAAGGTGCCTATTTACAAGTTGATTACGACTTTGGCGAGAACACCTTTACTTCGGTAACTGCTTACGACCAAGTCGATCGAACTCTATTAGAAGAATCTGACGGTTCACCGAATAGTCTACTGGCTATCGACTTTGGCGTTTCTTCAGATACTTTCTCACAAGAATTTCGCTTGACCGGTTCTACCGACACTATTGACTGGCTTGCTGGCGCGTTCTATTTGAATGAGACCATCGACCAGAACCAGACAATTGATTTGTTCCGTTCGCTGCGAGTGTTCACTGGTGGCGCACCTGATATTCTCGGTGAAATCACCGGTGCACCAACGTTCTTCGCTCGTGCGGTCAATCAGCAGCGTTTAGAAACTGCGGCTGTTTATACTCAGTTTAATTTTCAGCTAAATGAAGATTTTGCTTTGACTCTTGGTGGACGCTATACCGACGAAACTCGCGAGTTCGATGCTTTGGCACAGTTTGAAGAGCCTGGTAGCGACCCAATCGTAAACTACGATTTTCGTGACCTAGAAACCAGCGCTGATGCATTTTCGTATCGCGCGGCGCTCGAGTATAAGCCTAATTATACAACTTTGTTTTACGGTAGTGTTTCGCGTGGCTTTAAAAGTGGTGGTTTCAATGGTGGATTCCTGAGTATTTCTCCAGAAGGCTCGCGTCGTCAGCTAGAGCCGTTTGACCCTGAATTTTTAACTGCATTTGAGCTTGGCGTAAAGGCCGACTTCTTAGACTCACGAGTTCGAGTTAATGCTGCTTTATTCTTAAATGAGTTCAGCGATTTACAAGTATTTAGCCAAATTAACCAAGGAACAATTCCGGTGCTGGTGCTTGATAATGCCAGTGACGCGGAGTCAAAAGGCTTGGAAATTGAAGCATCTGCGATCATTGCAGACGGTTTGACTGCAAGTCTGAGCGCGGCGTTCATCGATAGTGAGCTGAAGAACTTTGTAGCAAGCGATACGGGCCTTGATTTTAGTGGCAATAATATTGCGCAAACACCTGAAACATCTATCAGTGGCATTTTGGCTTATGAACGAGGCTTAAGTAACGGCGGCACTTTCAATGCTCAAGCGTCGTTTGCCTATAAAGATGACTTATTCTTTGGAACCGAAAACAACCCATTAGTAGGTCAGTCAGCCTACACTTTGTTTAATACGCGATTTGCCTATACCAGCGCATCAGAACAATGGACCTTAGCTGCTTTCATTAACAATCTAAGTGACGAGCGTTATGCAACAAACGTGTCAGATATTCGAGATATCACTGCGTCCTATGTTCGTACTTTTGGATTGCCTCGCACTTATGGCCTGGAACTTACTTTTGACTTCTAGTTAGTAATAACGGCGCTCAAGCCAGTGGTTTGAGCGCCACCTAGATTGTTGATGTAAACCGATTCGAGGGATAATAAAATGAAGATAAGCAAATTAATAATGATTACCGCCATAATCTTGACCAGTGTGGTTCAGCTACGCGCGGCAGACGCGGCCGAAGTTCGTTCGATTTCGCGAGAGATTGTTCAAAAAATAGATGGAAAGTCTTTTCTAAAAGTGCGCGTAAGTTGCGCAGAAGTAGAAAGGCCTAGATTGATTGTTCAAGCAAAACGTTCGGGACCATGGTGTTCAGCTGACTTATCGAGTGAGTGTTCCAAGCAAAAGCTAAAGGCGGCAAAAATGGTCTGTGGTACCCATTTTTCGCGCACCTTAGAAGAGTACATTGCCAGTAAATCAGAAGTCCCAGTGCTGAATAGCTCTGAACAAGAGAGTGAGACTGATGTGCAAATTGTCGCAGTAGAGGTTCCTTTAACTGATACCGAAGGCGACGATGTTGCTGAAGATGAGCTTGAAAAGCGTTACGAAGAGTTTGTTGAGAATATTGATTTCTAAAAGCCTATTCGTTTTCAGCGAACGTCAAGTTAGGCGGACTCATGCTTAATACGTAGAGCGATCTTGTTAGCACGAGATCGCTTTTTTTATGATTAAGTGTTTGCTGAAAATAGATCAGTAAATGCGCTCCTTTGCTTTATCGTTTAAGTATTCCGTAAGGGAAGGTGTTTAAGCTCGTTACACAAACCCTTGAGCTTCCATTTGATGAATTCGGACAGAGCCGAACCATCGATGTGCATGGTATCCGCACACACATTAGAATGAGTATTGTTCTCAGTAGCTCGAATGAAGTGTTCTAGAACGATAATAGTTGAGAGATTTGCGGTGGGCTTAGTTCGCGCTCGCAGATTGTCATAGCTCAGCTATAATCAGCCGAGCTATGACAAATTTATTACACGATATTAGCTGGGTAGTCGATCTACGCAGTGAAACTCTTACTCCTATCTTTCAAGTCTTTACAGCACTTGGATATCCAAACCTGATTATGATCGGGCTAGCTTTGGCCTACTGGCTTTGGGATAAGTCAGCGGCCACACGCCTGATGGTTATTGTTATTTTATCGACCTTGATTAACGCCTTTTTAAAGGACTATTGGCAGAACCCTCGGCCCGATGCAATGTTTCGCTTGGATAGCGAAGTGGGAACCTCCTTTGGCATGCCTTCGGGGCACGCTCAAGTTTCTGCGGTTCTTTGGTTTTATCTTGCTTATGAGTTAAAACGTTTATGGGCGTGGTGTTTCGCGAGTTTTGTGGTGATCGGCATTTGTTTTTCTAGGCTGTATCTTGGTGTGCATGATATCGAAGATATACTAATGGGCCTCTTGCTCGCACTAGTGAGTCTTGTTGTTTACATTGGAGTTCTAAAGTCTGATTTACTTAAAGACAGAGTTGCTTCGCTTGAGCTAAATCTGCTTGCGTTCATACTCTTAGGGCTAGTGTTGCGCATTGCGTGGCCAGAAGCAGCTAACTCAATAGGTGCGATAGTCGTGGTCAGTCTTCCCATTGCTTGGCTGGTTGGAAAACGCCTTGCCGAACGCCTAAATATTCTAAGCAGCACCGAGCAAAAAATGAAGGTGCCCACGCTAATAGCAACTTCATTTGTCGGTTTGGCCGCTCTAATAGCACTAACTTGGGCGTTAGGATATCTCACACCTTTTATGAACTCGGAGATGTCGGGCTTGTTGATCACAACGGCTCTTGGCTTGCATGTTACATTACTTGGGCCGATGTTGTTTAAACTATGCAAGCTAACTTCATCGTAAATTAGAATATCTAGTTAAAACTCTAAATCTAATCGAGTATTTCCATGCTTACTAAATATCAAAGTTTGTTCTGTATTTTTATATCGCTAAGCTTGTGCTTAAGCAGTGTCAGCGCGAAAGAGCTAATTAAAGTCGAGGATGAGTATTTGTGGCTCGAGAATATTGATGGCGAAAGAGCAATGTCTTGGGTTGAGAGTGCTAACCAAACAACCGCCAATAAATTGACTAAAGACCCTCTTTATAAAGAAATTTATAGTGATGTGTTAGCCGCTCTCGACAGCAAAGACAAGCTTCCTGAACTCAACATTATTGGCGACTATGTTTATCAGCTACAGCGCAGTGCAGAAAAGCCAAGGGGCGTTTACGAGCGCACGAAGTTTGATCTCTTTAAAGCCGGTAAACCGGCCTGGCAAACGGTGCTCGACATTGACGCTATGTCGAAACGTGACAAACAGAAATGGGTTTTCCACGGCATGTCATGCTTGGCTCCGGAAAACAAACATTGTTTAGTCTATCTCTCTCCAGGCGGCGGTGATGCGCATGAAATGCGCGAGTTCGATGCTGAAACACTAAGCTTTGTTGAAAATGGTTTTCGATTGCCGACAGCCAAGATGCAAGTGAATTGGGTCGATAAAGACACACTCTATGTCGCAACTGATTTCGGTAAAGGCACACAAACAGATTCTGGTTATGCTCGCCAATTAAAAAAGTGGACACGCGGCTCAAAGCTTGTTGATGCAAAGCCGGTCTTCGAGGTTGCTAAAGAGTCTGTACGCGTTTGGGCTCAACGCTTTAAACACAAAGATCAAGCCGTTGATTTAGTAACCGATGCTCCCGGTTTTTGGACTCGCAAATATTATCAATTAGTAGATGGCAA
>CAKZRZ010000018.1 GCA_937918955.1 uncultured Arenicella sp. | reverse complement strand
ATTATATTGGCAGCTAAAAGCGAGAGACAATTTCATACATACGTATTCATCGCGGAATCATGATCAAATGCGCTTAGACCTTAGAATTAAGCGCTTGGCTTAATAACGCCCAAGAACAACAACTCAGCTTGATAGGCCGTCAATAAAAGACTGATGGCTTGGTAATTTTGCCGTTACTTGCTTAATGACTGCCTCAACATTGCTCAACCATTCCTTGAGTTGACGATCACTCAGACTATTGGCAATTGGATGGTAATCGTGAGGCATAACACCTTGGCCAATCATCACCTGCTGCCAAGCTACATCGCTAAACAGCGCATCGGTAGAATTAAACACCTTAGCCGACTCCGTAAAGAGCTTAATTTTATGCGTCAGGGTGTCGGGTATTTGCATTGATTTGCAGTCTCGCCAAAAAGGCTCTTCGCGCTCATTGAGAACATAATGCAAGATAATAAAGTCTCGCACATGCTCCATCTCATCGATCGTTTGTCGATTGTATTCGGCCACCTCGGATTCTTTAATTCCATTGTGCGGAAACAACTTGATCAAACGAGTGACCGCTGTTTGCACCATATGAATACTGGTCGACTCTAAAGGCTCGAGAAAGCCAGACGCCAAACCTATAGAAACACAGTTCTTGCTCCACAACTTCTCCCTTCTGCCGGTCTTAAACTTAATAACACGTGGTTCACTTCTTAAATCGCCATCAATGTTTTGCAATAGACTGTCTACCGCGCTCTCATCACTTAAATATGCGCTACTGAACACCAAACCGTTGCCAACTCGATTTTGTAGCGGTATCTGCCATTGCCAACCAGCCGCGTGAGCAATCGAACGCGTATAAGGCACAGCATCTCTAACTGATTCTGTTTGAACCGCAACTGCGCTATCGGCTGGTAAAAGATGAGACCAATCTCGATAGCCTACCTTTAAAGCATCGCCGATCAACAGGCCTTTAAAGCCAGAGCAGTCGATAAATAAATCTCCTTCAACAGGCTCTCCGCTTTGCATGGTGATCGAGCGAATTTCGCCATCAAGTTCATCCAACTGCACTGACTCAATCAAGCCTTCAATTCGTTTTACACCTGATCGCTCCGCGTAGTCGCGCAGGAAATTGGCGTATGAGCCTGCATCGAAATGATAGGCGTAGACCATTCCACTCATCCCTGTGTTAGGGATACTGTCGAACTTAGCAAACTTAGACAGTTTGGCCGCTTGATAGTTTAAAGAGTAGTCCCAAAAATCACCGCCTTTACCAGATAAGGCACTACGAAGCCAAAGTTGCTCAAAGCCACATAATGAGATGCCTTTACCAAACTTTCCAAATGCGTGCATGTAAGAGTCGCCCGGCTTGTTCCAATTTTCGAATTGAATGCCAAGCTTAATGGTTGCGTTAGTGGCGCGAATAAACTCCGCTTCATCAACCCCAAGCGCCTGATTCAATGTTTGAATCGGTGGAATACTCGCTTCGCCTACACCTACGGTACCAATCTGCTCAGATTCAACTAAACAAATAGACACGCTCTTACCAAGCAAGCGCACCAGCAATGAGGCTGTGATCCAACCTGCCGTGCCTCCGCCGACAATAACAACTTGATTGATTTTGCTATTCTTCATTTGATGCTATGCGGCGACATTTTTTGACTTTAGAGAAATCAGCTATTGCGATTCATTCTTCCACAAAAAAGCCTCTGCAAACAGCGCTTACAGAGGCTTTTTGTTGCTTAACTCAAAAGAGCTAATGTCTTAACTCCGCGCATCTGGCTTTAGAATTTATAACGAGCGTTGATTAAGAAAGTACGACCAAAACGTTGGAAGTCTTGCACATTACCGTTTCCGTCAACAGTGATGTAAGGCTCGTCAGATAAATTTTGACCTTGTAAGCTAATCGCTAGACCGTCAAGACGTTCAAAACCAGCTTCACCAAAGTCATAGCTAACTTGAGCGTCCCAAAGGGTTGCACCAACAACTGTTGTGAAGTTGCGAGAGAACGAAGTACCAAAGCGCTCGCCTAAGAAATCTTCACGGTCACGAACACTTACACGTGCTTGAAAACCATCTTTTTCATAGAACAATGTTGCGTTAATAATCTCTTCAGATAGACCAGGAACAACAATTGGGCTGAAGTCTGATGCTGAGTTAAGTTCGCTGTCCAAGAATGAACCACTTACGCTCAAACCAAAACCGTCTAATACAGGAGCAATAACACGGCCAGGTAGAACACCGGTTACTTCGAAGCCATCGATGCTGCCATCAGTTGTGTCAGTCCACGCCGTTAAAAAGCCTTGAGTTGTATTTACTTGACCAGAAAAACCTGGAGCCTGAACGCCAGTAAAGTCTTGGGGCGTCACCACCTGCTCTTGCCAAGTAAGTAGATCTTTATAGAAGTAGGCTACTGAAACATAACCGTCGTCAGCAAAATAGTACTCATAGCTCAAATCAAACTGATCGGCTTCGTTCGGACGTAACTCTGGGTTACCGCCAGTTGCATTAAATGCGGGTGCGCCAGCCGAGTTTGCAACAACATCAAACGTTAAACCAAAGCCCGCGTTAATCCTGTCCATACGAGAGCGTGACAAAGTACGTGCGTAGCCGAAACGTAGTTTTTGGCTTTCAGTTAACGCGACCGATAAATTCAAGCTTGGCAATGCATCGCTAAACTTAGCACCGCCAGTAACACGTTGTGTGGTAACAAAGCCGTCAACATTACCTACCGCATTGCCGACAGAGCTTTGGTCGGTATCAACGTATTGAAGACCGAAGTTACCAGTCATCAGTTTGCCGCCAACCTCAGATTCAAAGTCAACTTTAGCAAACGCAGTGGTCACTTTCTCGGTAACACTCCAAGTATTAATTGCGCGATTATTGCTTGTTTGATTTTCATCCGTTAGCGTATAAAACCCAGCGTTTAGAAGAGCAAAAGAATCGTACGATTGAATACTACCTAAACCTAAGAACTCTAAAGACGTATCAGCAACACGAAACTCGTCAGGAACAGCAATGCGATCAGGGAACTCGTTCAGCGTTAAGAAGAAACCATTGTCTTCTTTAGACTTAGTACGGTCTGAATAGTTAACACCGGCGGTTACATTAGTGATGAAACCTTCGTCAAAATTTTTACTGATAGCGGCTTTAAACGCGCTCAACTCATCTTCAATTTCTGGAATATTGATAAAACCGTCTTGGCCGTTTGACGCAACAGTATTTCCGTTACCCCAACTTAGTGGTCCGCCTAATTGGATTAGGTTTGGATCGGAGTAGTCTAAGCCAGCAGAGAAGTTCACGCCAAATTGGTCATCATTTTGAGAGAAACCAATCGTGTCAGATGCGCCAACTCCAGTGCCGCGACCGGTACCTGAATAACTTTCGATACTGTTCACAACGCGCTCAGCTTCAGACATGCTAGCGTCTAGCTCTAGTGTCAAGGAATCAGTCAATGCGTACTTAACATTTAAGCCAAGGTTGTTTAGCTCAGCATCACGTTGCTCAAAGTCGTTTCGAACAACGCCTTGAACGTTATTAAACACACCACTAGTAACAAAGCCATTTGATGCAGTTGTCGTATCAGTAGAAACACCAAAGCCGCCACCAAATGCACCAGGCACTTCGATTCCGCGTAGAATTTTTTCGTCCAAGAAATCAATGTGCAATGCATCAGCGGTAATGCTCAAACGGTCATTTGGCGCCCATTCAACAACCGCCATAACGGTGTCGCGTTGAAGATTCGATGAACGAACAAACGGCTTTGCACCTCCCAAAACTGAATTGCCTTCTGAATCGCCTGCATAGCCCCAAGCATTCCAACGCTCTTCTTGATTAGGTGACTCAAGAGTTGCAACAGCAAGTGCAACACCCAATGTATCGTCGGCAAATTTATCTACAAAAGACAATGTGCCACGAAATCCAGTATCTTCGCCATCAGCATTTAACTTATTTAAGTCGTTTTGCTCGACCGAAACGTTTAGCTGCAATATGCGGTCTTCTACATCAAGCGGACGAACCGTTTGTAGATCGATTGTGCCGGCGATACCTTGATTTACGATCGACGCGTTGGGCGTTTTATACACCGTAACACCAGACATAATTTCTGATGGATATACGTCGAACTGTACACCGCGATTATCATCAATAGAAACTTGCTCACGACCGTTGAACGTTGTTGTTGAGAAATCTTCGTTGAAACCACGAACAGAAATCGAGCTCGCTCGACCATCTAAGCGCTGAGCGGCTAGACCAGGTAAGCGAGCAATAGAATCGGCAATACTTGAATCTGGTAATTTGCCAATATCTTCTGCTGAAATTGATTCTACAACCGATGATGAATAGCGCTTAGCGTCAATCGAATCGATGATTGATTTGCGATAACCAGTTGCGGTTACAATAACTTCTTCGAGCACTTCATTTTCAACCTGCGCGTAAGAAGGCGCCGCTGAGCTGGCAATTGCAGCAGCAACACAAGTAGAAAGAACGGTTCTACGCAAAGCCACACAATTTGATTGTGCCTCTTCGATGCGCTTCTCTATTGCAGATTCATTGGCGATCTGCTTGGCGCGATTTAATTTTGACTGTCTCATACTTCTCCTCGTATTTGATTGAATCTTCTAGTCAAGGACATAGTATTTCAAGGCATATCATGACGAAATATGCTGCATACGTATTCAAAAGCCATGCATAGTTATTACATACGTATTCATTCATATCTGATATAACTTTATTACTTATCTAGCCGCGGTGAACTTGAGCCTCAAACTAGACCAATTCAGTGCTCGCCTTAGCACCCTTAAGGCATAAAATCATAGTGGAGAAAAACGGTTGCCATCTAACGATGCCGCTTTATTTAGAGTGCTTGGCAGATAGTGAAGATTTGCTTAGAAGTCGAGCTGTGTTACTTGCGGCTTGAAGTTAAGAGCACATCGCCGATTAAAATCAACCACATCTTCAACCGCAAAACGCTGTGCTCGATCATCCTTTAGCAGTTCACCAGTGAAGTCGAACACACCATAACCTGAAAGTAAGCAATGCCAAGAAAGCGTGGGGTAGTATTGAGCAATTCCTTGCCGCTCAATTTCTATCGATATATCTTCACCAGCATTCCAAACCGACAATAATGAACGCAGCGAATCAGACAAATTAGTATTTTCAGCACATTCGCGCCAATATTCGCTATCTGTTCGTGAGTTCACTTTGTAATGACAAACAATATAGTCACGAATGCCTTCAAACCGAGAATAGATCGCCTTGTTAAACTCCGCTTTTTCTCGCAATGAGGTTCTACCAGCAGCAAAATACTGAATAAATGTCTCGATAGTCACCTGAGCAAGATGCAAGGCAGTTGCCTCCAACGGCTCTAAAAAGCCCTGAGATAAGCCTACCGCCAAACAGTTTCTTGACCAATGCTCTTTACGTTGCCCTACTCTCATTTTCAAATGACGCGCTTGCACATCACTTTCTAATAGACCCAGTTTGGCTCTGAGTTCAGTTTCGGCCTTGTCATGACTTATATGACTTGCGCTGTAAACATAGCCATTACCAATTCTATTACTTAATGGAATTTCCCACGCCCAGCCATTGCTCAACGCGCTTGCAGTAGTCTGTGATTCGAGCTGTTTGGGACTACCCGTTTCGTCGCAAACATGCTGGCTCGGCATAACCACCGCCGAGTCGTTAAATAGGTTTTCAGAAAAACTATCAAAATCGACATTCAGAGTTTTACCAATCAATAGGCCTGCAAAGCCTGAGCAATCAATAAAAAAGTCAGCCTCAATAGTTGAACCCTGCTCGGTAACTAAACCGCTAATATCGCCGCTCGAAGATTGATTAACTTGAGTTACCGTTGCCTCAATATGCTCAACGCCTAGCTTAAAAGCATGCTGCTTGAGAACTTCGCCAACCAGGTATGCATCAAAATGATAACCATAGCTCACTGAAAACGGAAAGCTCTCGTTTGGGTGCGGCCCAAGCGATTGCTGAGCTAAATACGAGGGTAAAAAGTACTTGCTCGGATGCACATCTACATCGATATTCTGTCGTCGCAGATAACTGTTATAAACGAAAGCTTGGGCTGTATCGCGATCGGTCTTAGCCGGAAACGGGTGAAAATATTCTTCACAATTCGGCTTAGACGACCAGCCCCTAAATCGTATCCCGTTTTTAAAAGTCGCGTTTGCTTTGGGCATCCAATCTGATTCGGTAATACCCAGCTTTTCAAAAAGTGCTTTGAGCTGCGGCGTTGAGCCTTCCCCGACACCAACAATCCCTATCTCCGGCGATTCAAGCACACACACTTTAACCCGCTTGGCATCAAACGCATCGGCAATAAGGTTAGCCGCCATCCAGCCAGCTGTGCCTCCACCTAAAACAAGAATTTTTTGTTGCTGCATTTGATTCTTCTATTTGTTATTTCAACTCAAAAATCTGAGTTGATTTCGCGGCAATCCGTAAGCCTTTATCGAGTCTATATTCTTGACCACTCATTACATTTAATGCGCCGCTTCTGTCATTCAGGAGCTCTGAATACAAGCCAAGGTTTAAGCTTACCTCACTAGTATTTTTATTCATAACCACCATTACGGCTTGCTGATCGTGAGTTCTAAAATACACATAAATTCCATTATTAGGGAGATAGTGAACGAGTTCGCCATGATGAATAGCCGGCGACTTTTTACGCCAATTAAGTAGCTTTCGAACATAGTCTTGCGTTACGCGCGCCTGCTTGCTTAACCCCTCGCCAGTTTTAGCATCGATTTTATCTCCAACCCAACCGCCCGGAAAATCAGAACGGATCACACCATGAGCATCGGTGCCGGTATTGCTCATAAGAATCTCAGTGCCATAAAAAAGCTGTGGAATTCCTCGCGTGGTCATCAAGAATGCCAGTGCCATTCGGGTGAGCTCAGGGTCGTCATCTAATTGAGTATGCAAGCGACTCATATCATGATTATCACCAATGACCACTAGATTGCTCGCCGACGCGTACTGGAAATCATTGCTCAACATGGCATGCAATTTACGCAAACCATCACGGTCTTGTTCGGGCTCGGTAAGCGCCTGAATCAGCGCATCTTGCAAAGGAAAATCCATTAAACTTGGCACAGCGCCATTATAGCCGTCTTGATTCAACTTACCCTCTTGCCAATAGGCCACGATTGCAGGATTAATCGACCATTCTTCACCAACAATATTCAACTGAGGATACTCGGCCAATATTCTTTTATTAAACTCAGTAGTGAAATGCTTATCGGCGTACGGCAGGGTATCGACTCGCAAACCGGCTAGACCAGCAAACTCTATCCACCAAATATTGTTCTGAATTAGATAGTTTGCAAGGTAAGGGTTTCTTTGATTCAGGTCAGGCATGGTTGGCACAAACCAACCATCGTTAAAAGCAAACTTATCAGCCTCAGACGCATAAGGATCTTGAATAGCTTCATGGTTGTGCGAGGTCTGAATAAACTTTCCTTCATTGTTTACCCAATCTTTTGACGGCAAATCCTTTAGCCACCAATGGTTGATTCCCACATGATTAGGAATGGTATCCATGATCAAGCCAATACCACTTTCACGCGCCTTACTTGAGAACGACAATAAACCATCGTTGCCACCGTAGCGCGCATCAATCTCATAAAGATCACTGATTGAGTAGCCATGGTACGAGTAAGCAGGCTCATTGTTTTGCTGCAAAGGGTTTAGCCAAATCTTTGTAATACCAAGCCCTGCTAAGTAGTCTAGATGATTCTCTAAGCCCGCTAAGTCACCACCGTGCCGACCATCAGGGTTCGATCGATCTAGCTTTTCGCTAAGACTCTCAATATTGTCATTGCTTGCATCTCCGTTGGCATAACGATCAGGAGTCACTAAATAGATAACGTCTTCACTCGAAAAACCCTTGCGAGCTCTAGAGCCCTTAGCTCGCTGTTTGAACTCATAATCGTAGTTAAATTTCTCACCGCTTTCGGTAATTACATTCAAAGTCACAACACCGGGCGCTAGTGTTTTTTCTAGTGCGAGGTCAACAAAGGAATAATGTGCATTTGGTGCAGAACTAAGCTTTCGCACCCTTACGGAATCTGAAGAACTTTCTACTCCAACTACTTTTTCGCTAGGCAAGTAAATCATCAATTGCAATTCTGAGCTGCGCATATCCTGCCACCAGAACGGCGGCTCAACCTTGATTGCACTTGGAGCTGCACTTGTTTCAGCAGAAAAATAAACAGGAAGCGCTGACACAAAGCCAGCGATTAAACTTAGGTGAATTGCACGTAGAGTGAACTTAAACATAGATCATTAATTTTTAATTGATAGAAAAGATTCGCAAAACAGCGAACAAA
Organism: uncultured Arenicella sp.; assembly: GCA_937918955.1. Lineage (GTDB taxonomy): Bacteria > Pseudomonadota > Gammaproteobacteria > Arenicellales > Arenicellaceae > Arenicella. Next base: position 5,702 of record CAKZRZ010000018.1, on the reverse strand, counting down.
GATCACTTTTAACATACTGGCACACTAGTTTTTAAGAGTGTTTTTAACTCTTGCTTACTACATACGTATTCATTACCCCTAATGATGGTTGCATACGTATTCATACCGAGTGTCTCTCCAAATTTTCGGCATTGCACACTAAGATTGTCTAATAAACAAAAGCACAAGAAGTTTCTGTAGCTGATTTGGCACAACTCAACGGCTCTAAGAAAATTTTTTCTTGGCAATGACGCTAAGCTAAGGGTCGACTAGATTCACCGACCTCTAACAGCTTTCGAGAGTAGCAACGAATAAGTTAAGTAGTGACCAAGTAGTGATTCAAGCATCTAATTTAAAACTCGATACTTCATCAGCAAGCGCTAGCAGCTCGACGAAACCAAATCCAGAAATACTGCATCAATGGTGGCGTGGTGCGGTCATCTATCAGGTTTATCCTCGAAGCTTTTGTGATTCAAACGCAGACGGTATTGGAGACCTACAAGGCGTGATTAGTAAGCTTGACTATATTTCAAGCTTGGGCGTAGATGCACTTTGGATCTCGCCGTTTTTCAGGTCTCCAATGAAAGACTTTGGCTACGACATCAGCGACTATCGCGATGTAGATCCGATCTTTGGCAACTTAAAAGATTTTGATGAGCTGGTTGCACAAGCTAAGTTGCGCGGCATTAAAATCATGATTGACCAAGTTTTAAGTCACACATCAGATCAACATGAGTGGTTTAAAGAAAGCCGCCAATCGAAAGACAACGATAAATCCGATTGGTATGTCTGGGCTGACGCCAAAGAGGACGGCTCAGAGCCAAACAACTGGATTTCGATTTTCGGCGGTAGTGCTTGGCAATGGGATGAAACTCGCAAACAATACTACTTACATAATTTTTTAAGCTCACAGCCTGATTTGAATTTTCACTGTGATGCACTTCGCAGACAAATTTTAGAAGAAGTGGAGTTCTGGCTTAAACGCGGTGTTGACGGTTTTCGCCTAGATGCGATCAACTTTTGTTATCACGATAATGAGTTAAGAGATAACCCATTTAAACCTCGTGAAAAGCGAACTGGTCGTGGGTTTTCACCAGATAACCCTTATGCTGCGCAGTATCATCATTATGATAATACGCAGGATCAAAACTTAGATTTTTTAGAAGACGTTCGTTCTCTTCTTAATAAGTACCCAGGCACGGTCGCACTTGGCGAGATTAATTCAGAAGACTCACTAAAGACCTTGTCAGAATATACCCAAGGCAACAAGCGCTTGCACATGGGCTACAACTTTGAATTGCTCGCTGATGAGTTTTCACCTGAACATATTCGTAATACTGTTAACGCTCTTGAGTCTGTTATTGGAGAAGGCTGGCCTTGTTGGGCGGTTAGTAACCACGATGTAATCCGGGTGGTCAGCCGCTGGGGCGACGGTATTCATAATCGACAGTTCGCAAAAATGGCCTTAGCTTTAGCCGCTTCTCTGCGCGGCACTCTATGCGTCTATCAAGGCGAAGAGCTCGGATTCACTGAGGCCGATATTGATCATAAGGATTTACAAGACCCATTTGGAATAGAATTTTGGCCTGAGTTTAAGGGCCGTGACGGATGCCGAACCCCCATCGCTTGGGACGACAGCATTCCAAATGCAGGTTTCTCAGATAGCATCAGCTGGTTACCGTTGGCGCAAGCTCACATTGACAACAATGTTGAGCGCCAACAAAACGACTCTAAATCAACGCTCAATTTCTATAAAAGTTTCTTAGAGTGGCGCCGCAAAAACAGCGTATTGATTAACGGTGACATCCATTTTATAGAAGCGCCTGAGCAGATACTTGCGGTTCAGCGCAGCCTCGATGGCGAGATGTTAACAGCCTACTTTAATCTGAGTCCGAGCCCAGTGAACGTCGCAATAGAAACCAACACCACTCAAGCTGTTTCGCCAATGGGCAACGGTTTTGAAATTCAGCAGAACAATTTAACGCTGGCGCCTTTCGGTTTCGTATATCTGTAAAAAGATCGTCTTCCTCGCTTGCGCAAAGCTCTCTCTCAAGTTCACCTTCGCGTAAGCTTGTTCTGGGGCTCAAATCAAAACTTTGAGCCCCAGAACACCCTTTAAGTCTTTAATGCTATGCACTCTTATGAATTAAGGTGCTGGATATAGAATGGGTCACAACGTTATAGAGATAGAGACCACGGTGTATGTCTTTCAAGCCACAAGACTGGATATCATTGCTCAAACGATGGGCGTAAAAGGTGAGATTCCAAAAAGTGAAAAATAGCATCCTTGCTAACAACACGTCCATTCCACGAAATCGTTCACTTTTGCGCTTTAGAAAAACGCTTTGCAGAGCGGAAGACTTATTCTTCCTTCGGCTATACCCTCAAGCGTTCTTGAGGGCTCTAGCGTCATTAATGACGCTGTTAATAATGCTACTCAAATGGCTTTAGGCAATTTAACTGGCTTTAGACAACTCAACATCTAAGCCAAGCTCTAACATGCGAGTTGCCGTATCAATCATACGGTTTGAAAAACCCCATTCGTTGTCATACCAAGCAAGGATCTTAACCATGTTGCCGAATACGCGAGTTTGCGTTACATCGGCGATGCTAGACGCTGGATTATGATTAAAATCGCTCGAAACAAGTGGAAGCGTATTAATCTTAAAAACACCACCGACGGTATTTTCTGAAGCCGCTTCTAGCACCTTATTAACTTCTTCAACACTGGTATCTCGACCCAAATCTACGGTCAGATCAAGTAATGAAACATTTAAGGTAGGCACGCGAACGGATAAACCATCCAACTTGCCATCTAACTCAGGCACTACCAAACCAATCGCCGCAGCGGCGCCAGTTTTTGATGGAATCATCGAATGCGCAGCGGCTCGTGCGCGACGCAAATCTGTGTGATACACATCGTTTAAACGTTGGTCATTGGTATAAGCATGAACGGTATTCGCCAAACCTTTTTCAATGCCGAATTCTTCGTGCAAGGCTTTGGCAATCGGCGCCAAGCAATTGGTTGTGCAAGATGCGTTTGAAACTAAAACGTCAGACGCTGAAAGAACACTGTCGTTTACGCCAAACACCACTGTCGCATCTAGGTTTTTACCCGGAGCTGACACTAATACCTTCTTTGCGCCCGCTTCAATGTGCGCACCTGCGCCTTCACGAGTAGTGAAAAAGCCGGTGCACTCGAGCACTAAATCCACACCTAAATCGGCCCAAGGCAATTTAGCAGGATCACGCTCTGCCAATACTTTGATTGCGTCACCATCGACAATCAAATTATCGCCGTCAACGCTTACGTCCTTAGCAAACTCGCCATGCACTGTATCGTACTTGAGCAAGTGTGCATTAATAGCCGCTTCGCCCAGATCATTAATGGCAACAACTTGGATTTGCTCGTTCTTGTTGTACTCATACATCGCTCGTAAAACATTACGGCCGATACGTCCAAAACCATTGATTGCTATTTTATACATGACACTTTCTTCTCAACTGAATTTATTCATGGCGCAAGAGCCGTATCGCCTTCCAATAAATATAGGCAAGACTCTAACTACCGTACATCCGTATAATAGCATAAATTGTAATTTTATTTCAATAACTGCTTTCATATTGAACATTATGTAATTAGCCTACATTTAAGCTTGTTTTATACGATAAATACTATGAAAGTTGTCAAATAAGTATTTTCAAGACCTAACAGACTCATTCGCTGAGAAAATGACATTTCAGCTAGAGTTTCTGCAATATTGGGCTATTATTGAAACTTAATTACAAAATTACCTGATCAGGCACTATGCCGCCAAGTCATAACGAACGGAGCGCCTAGATCAATTGCCAACACGCTATATCGAACGCACATCCTGCTGCTTCGAACTAAATAGCGAGCGGCAATAAATAGGAGCTAAATGATGCATGCACACGCCTCTTTACTGCAATTGATGAGTAGCGACCAAATTCGCTTAAGCAAATCTGATAAAAAATTAGCAGCGATTATCCGAGAACAGCCGAACGCGGTTATTCATAAATCGATAGCTTCACTAGCCACAGAAGCCGAAGTCAGCGAACCCACAGTTAATCGTTTTTGCCACAAGCTAGGCTGTGATGGCTACCCTGACTTTAAATTGCGCCTAGCTCAGGAAATTTCATCTAACGGCAGACTGTTCGTTGAAAACCTCGACCGAGACGATAGCACCAGCATGGTCATCAGCAAGATCATGACATCTATTCAAAGCAGTATTCAATCACTTGGGAATAGCATTCGGCCTGAATCGCTAGAAGCAGCGGCAAATGCAATCGCCAATTGTAAAAGTGTTAATTTCTTCGGCATGGGCGCATCAAGCTCGGTTGCATTAGACGCTCAACACAAGTTCTTTCGCTTTGGGATGCCAGTTATCGCGCACACCGACTTTATCAATCAGAGAATGATGTGCTCGATGCTCGACAAAGATGATGTCGGCGTTTTTATTTCCTACACGGGTCGTACCGACGCGATGATTGTTAACGCCGAAATTGCCCGCGAGCGTGGCGCAACCGTTATCGGCATCACCTCACAAGGCTCCTTACTCTCTGGACAATGTGATTTTGTTTTGAACGCGATTACAGCCGAAGACACAGACCTTTTCACGCCTATGACTTCGCGAATTATTCATCTGGCAGTGATTGATATGCTTGCCACCAGCGTAGCCTTGAAAATGGGTAGCAATATCGAAGACAATATTAAGTCTATTAAAAAGAACTTAGCGGCCACCCGTACAGATCGTTATTAAGCGTATTACTCGGCTTAAGTTTTAATCTCAATTCTGAGCGCGGTCCTTTAAAATTTATATGCATAAATTCTAGATGCAATGAGCCTTAATAATATACGCATTGTTCTCGTGAGAACCTTCCACCCAGGCAACATAGGTTCAGCGGCACGCTCGATGAAAACCATGGGCTTGAGTGATCTTGCCTTGGTTGCACCTAAAGACTACCCTTCTGCCGAAGCAATAAAGATGGCCGCTGGAGCTAGCGATGTACTAGAAAACGCATCAACCCATAGCTCCTTAACCGATGCAATCAAAGACTGTACAGCGGTAATAGCCAGTACAGCGAGACCGCGTGGGTATGACTTACCTGAAGTCAGCCCTAGTGAAGCGGCGGAAATACTATTCGCCTCCGCTAAAAGTGCACCAACTGCTTTGATCTTTGGCCCAGAACGCATGGGGTTGCACAATGATGACATTCAGCACGCGAAGTATCGAGTCACTATTCCCGCGAACCCAAAATACAGTTCATTGAATATGGCCGCGGCGGTACAAACTCTGAGCTACGAAATCTACAAGCACTCTCTAACTCAATCGCAGCAAGTTGAGGAGGCTCTGTTAAACGAGCGCCTTAAGAAGAACTATCCCAGCTCGCATGAAGTCGAGCTCTTCTACGAACACCTTGAATCGGTGTTAAAAGACATCTCCTTCTTAAGGCCACATCAAGGCGAAACACTACAACGCCTGCGCCACATGTATGGTCGAACCGAGTTAGATGTGATCGAACTGAATATTCTCAGAGGAATACTCAGCGCCACCGAAAAGGCCATCGCCAAATAAAAGCCCTCTCTGAACTAGTCAGCGAGGGCCATCATCTATTGATTGAGTTGTGAAAGCCGAGCAATCGTGAGCTCAGCAGCAATGCTCTACAAGCTTTTTAACTACCTACTTTTAGCTTGCCGCCTT
>CAKZRZ010000017.1 GCA_937918955.1 uncultured Arenicella sp. | reverse complement strand
CAAGCCACTGCTCGCCTGTTCACTAATTAAATCTAACCACTGTGCTTTATTTCGTCTGATCATCATTTGCTCCTGATTAAAGTCAGAAACATAATCGTGATCTTGTGGCTACGCTAGAGTGTCGGTTACTGGGCGCTTACGGAACATCAGTCGCAGCATGGAGAAAGAATGGCTCTGTGGCAGGAATAGCCCTTGCCTTATTCGATAATGTCGATGCCTTTCCTCCGACTGAACATACATGGGTTTGTGAAAGGATTTGCTGGGATAACTCAACTGAAAAATTAGTTGAGTTTCCTGAGGGCGCTCCAAATATCCAAGCATAGAATAGACAGGCTATATAGTTTTGGAATGGCTCTTAGGAATAACTTCCTGCCAATCCATCATTAATTGCCTGACTGCGCGTTTCTTTTAGCTCGCTCTAATGCCCACTTCGGCCATTTCTTGTGTGATTTGATCTCAGGGTCCAATCGGTGCCAAGGCGCTTTGCTTTCTATAAATTGCTGGTATTCAATTTTTAAATCATCGATTGTTGTATCAATGCAGCCGATCGAAATGAACACATTCGCAGGGTCTAGTTTGTGTACTGACTTTATGAAGGAGCCGCATACAGAGCAAAAGCTTCTCTGCAGGTTTTCATTCTGATTGAAGTTTGAGATCAGCCCTTCACCTTGAAGCCATTTAAAATCATCTTTCGGCACTGTTCCATAAGTACCGAAATTAGAGCCAGAGAGCTTTCGGCAAATTGAACAATGGCAATAGCAGCATTCAAACGGAATAGATCTTAAGCTAAACCTTATTGACTTGCACTGACATTGCCCTTCAATCATTTAGGTTCCGGTACGTTTTCTCATCGCTAGTAGCTCGCTTACTTGCCAACCTTTGCCCAGGTGTCACGCAAGCTAACTGTGCGATTCATAATCAGCTTTTGCTCAGAGCTATCAACTCGATCAAAACAAAAATAACCTACGCGCTCAAATTGAAAACGATCTTCTGCGTTGGCTTCAGCTAAGCTAGGTTCGAGTTTTGCATTTGGAAATACTTGCAGTGAATCGGGGTTAATCAAACTGATAAAGTCTTCAGCCGCACCCGGGTTTGGCTCGGTGTATAGGCGGTCGTAAACGCGCACTTCGGCATCAACGGCATTAGCCGCGCTTACCCAGTGGATAATGCCTTTAATTTTTCGACCGTCGGCTGTTTTGCCTTTTGCTGATAATGGATCATAGCTGCAACGCAGCTCAACTACATTGCCAGCGTCATCCTGAATCACTTCGTCACAGGTCACGGCGTAGCCATAACGTAAACGTACTTCGCGCCCTGGGCCTAAGCGAAAAAACTTAGAGGGTGGGTCAAGCATAAAGTCGTCTTGCTCAATATATACCTCGCGACCAAAAGGAATTTCGCGCGTGCCCATGCTTTCATCTTTCGGGTGATTCTTCACCGTGAAGGTTTCAGACTGGTCTTCTGGGTAATTAGTGATCACCAGCTTTAGCGGGTTCAAAACTCCGAAAGCGCGCTTGGCCGATGCTTCTAAATCTTGGCGAATGGCGTTCTCTAGAACTGCCATGTCGATGGTGCTGTCTTTTTTAGTAACGCCTATGTCGGCACAGAAGTTGCGGATTGATGCTGGTGTATAGCCACGCCTGCGTAAGCCAACTAGCGTGGTTAAGCGGGGGTCGTCCCAGCCATTAACATGGCCTTCGTTAACAAGTTGAATCAGCTTGCGCTTACTGGCAACGGTGTACTCCAAATTTGAGCGGCCAAACTCAATTTGCTTGGGCATGGCTTTTCCTTTTTCGCCCAGTAAATTTTCAGTCAGGGTAATGTTGGCTAAAAACCAATCGTAGAGCTCACGGTTGTCTTGAAACTCCAAGGTGCAAAGTGAGTGCGTAATGCCCTCTAGAGCGTCTGAAATACAGTGCGTGAAGTCGTACATCGGATAGATGCACCACTTGTCGCCGGCGCGGTAATGATGTGCGTATCGAATACGATAAATGATTGGGTCACGCATCGAAATATTGGGCGACGCCATATCGATTTTTGCACGCAGCGTGTATTCGCCTTCTTTGAATTCGCCGGCTCGCATGCGTTCGAATAAGTCGCGACTCTCGGCAGGCGCACGATCGCGGCTCGGGCTGTCTTTACCCGCCTCGGTTAGGCTACCTCGGTACTCACGCATTTGCTCGGCGTTTAAATCGTCAACATAAGCAAGGCCTTTGTCGATGAGCTCTAGGGCGAAACCGTATAAGTGGTCGTAGTAATCTGAGGCATAACAGAGCTTATCCCACTCAAAGCCAAGCCAAGCCACGCTGTCACGGATAGCCTCCATGTATTCTAGGCTTTCCTTTTCAGGGTTAGTGTCATCAAAGCGTAAGTTACATTTGCCGCCAAGGTCAGCGGCCAGCCCAAAGTTTAAGCAAATTGATTTGGCATGGCCAAGGTGCAGATACCCGTTTGGCTCAGGCGGAAAGCGCGTGTAAATATAGTCGTGCTTGCCGTTTTTCAGGTCGTTCGAGCTGATGGCTCGAATAAAATGATTTGGATTGGGTGCTTTGGCCATGATTTAAAACAAAGGTGTGAATTACAAAGTTTAATCCTTGATTATAAAGGATTGAGGGGGGTGATGCGCCTAATAAACGCCTGAATTACCGCGGTGCTGTACTAATGTTTACCGCAGGGTATTAGCCGTTCATAGTCCTGGTTGAGCTACCGGCGCTTGCTCTAGACTGACCTGATTATTTTGTAAGCTTGGTGTCGCCAGAGAAATGTCTGAATTAATAGACTCAGCTAGAATGTACTCGCGAAAGATCTGCTTGGTTTTGAGCAGTTGCTTAACGTCCTTAATGTAGTAGTAAACCGCCCAAGTCAC
>CAKZRZ010000016.1 GCA_937918955.1 uncultured Arenicella sp. | reverse complement strand
TCTACGTTTACGCACCGCAGCTGAGCCAATCCAAAGCGCGATTCGAGAGGCAAGCGTGGGGAAAACGGCTTGGGTCCTGCCTGAGAAAAGTGCAAAAAGAGAAGGTTACATGCTCTGCCGCGCAGAAGATTATTTGGCTGTTTTAGTGCCGCAACAACAATTAAAGCTTGGGCGCTGGCAGCAAGTTAAATACGATAGCGTCGATGGTGACTTTATGTTGGCAAACTCGCTGTAGATTTGGCTTAGAGCCAGTATCAAACTCTAATATTTTGCTATTGCGCACCTGACATTACTTACTCGAACACTTAAGCCGTATGTTAAGCGGCATTTCAGGCTAATTATCAGCTCTCAAAGTTAGTATTTAAGTTGGCATAGCTGATAGAATATGCGCCCTGCGACTAGGGCGACTATCTTGCGTCATTCGCTAAACAAATTTATTAACTATTTAGACAAATTTTTGGAGTCTTAAAATGGCTGTTGAACGTACTCTTTCAATCATCAAACCTGACGCTGTTGCAAAAAACGTAATTGGCGAAATCTATTCACGTTTTGAAAAAGCGGGCCTAAACATCGTTGCGTCACGCATGATGCACTTGAGCGACGAGCAAGCTGGCGAATTCTACGCGGTTCACAAAGAGCGTCCGTTCTACGGTGATTTGGTGTCATTCATGACGTCTGGCCCAGTTCAAGTTCAAGTGCTTGAAGGCGAGAACGCAATTGCGGCACATCGTGAAGTAATGGGTGCAACTAACCCAGCTGAAGCGGCTCCGGGCACAATTCGTGCTGATTTCGCGAGTAGCATCGACGAAAACGCCTGTCATGGTTCAGATGCAGCTGAAACAGCGGCTCAAGAAATCGAATTTTTCTTCGGTAGTGACGGCGTTTGCCCGCGTACACGCTAAGAGTTCGTGATTAACTTTTAATCCGACTAAATAAGCTGATCATGAACGACTTAACTCAACAGCCTACCAATTTAATGGGCTTAGATCGCCAAGCGATGGAAGCGTATTTCGCCTCCATCGGCGAAAAGTCGTTCCGAGCTTCTCAGGTTATGAAGTGGATTCATCAAGTTGGCGTCAGTGATTTTAGCGAGATGACAAATCTCAGCAAAACACTGCGCGCCTCCTTGGCTGAAAACGCACAGATATCTGTGCCCGATATCATCTCAGATAATTTATCTGAAGACGGTACTCGCAAATGGCTACTTAAGGTGCCAGGTAAAAGCGCTATTGAAATGGTGTTCATTCCTGAAGAAACCCGTGGCACTTTATGTGTATCTTCTCAAGTAGGGTGCACGCTCAACTGTTCGTTTTGCGCAACAGGCAAGCAAGGTTATAACCGTGATCTCACAACAGCTGAAATCATTGGTCAAGTTTGGCTGGCTAAGCATATGTTAGCCGAGCAATACAAGACTGATGATCGCATAGTCAGCAATGTTGTGATGATGGGTATGGGCGAGCCCTTGATGAACTTTGATAATGTCGTCTCGGCTATGAAAATCATGCAAGACGATTTTTGCTTTGGCCTATCAAAACGCAGAATCACCCTTAGTACCGCTGGTGTGGTGCCAAAGATTGATGCACTCAAAGAAGCATGTCCGGTGAGTTTGGCAGTATCATTGCATGCACCTAACGACGAGTTACGCAATGAACTAGTGCCATTAAATAAAAAGTATCCTATCAAAGACTTGCTTGATGCGTGTAATCGCTATGTCGCTGATTCCGCTAGGGCGAGAATTACCTTCGAATACGTTATGTTAGAAGGGGTGAACGACGACTTGGAGCACGCTCATCAGCTTGCTGCTTTGATGAAAACGGTTCCCGGTAAGGTGAACTTAATACCCTTTAATACCTTTGAAGGTATTGATTATCAGCGCTCGTCAAACTCTAGAATTAATCGTTTCAGAGACATTTTGCATAACGCCGGTACTATCGTCACCGTGCGCAAAACTCGTGGCGATGATATTGAAGCTGCCTGCGGGCAGTTAGCTGGCGATGTTATGGACCGTACTCGTCGAGCTGAAAAATTTAGACAAAAGCTAGCGGAAAAAATACAATAAGTCGTATGCCAATTATAAAAAACAGCAACAATCCTACATTTACCGCACAAAAGCGCTCTTTTAGACGGTTTAGCCAACGAATATTTGCTGTTGTTTTAGCGGCTTTGCTTAGTGCGTGTGCGTCAACAGGCAATGGCGACCTACCCGACAAGCGAAGTAAGACTCGCGTAAGCGCCGATGAAAAAGCGCTAATTCATACGAAGCTAGCTCGAGGTTACATGGAGCAAGGCCAACTTTCTACTGCCAAAGATTCGCTCAATACGGCTCTGGAAATCAGTCCAAATCATTCCGACAGTAATTATGTAATGGCCTTATTGATGACGCGTTTAAATCAATATTCTAAGGCAGAGCGTTATTTTACTAAGGCGGTTGCTTCAGATTCTGAAAATTCAGCTGCGGCGCATGATTTTGGTACTTTTTTGTGTCAAACCGGTAAAGGCGAGAAAGCCAAAAAGTATTTCGATATTGCCGTATCTAACCCTTTATTTAGGCGCGCAGAGCTCAGTTATATGCGTGCGGGGGAATGTTTGGCGAGCATTGACTCGGTAGAAGCCGAGGTCTACCTGAAAAAAGCATTGTCGATTAATCCAAGATTAGCGCCTGCACTCTATAAGCTCGCACGCATGAAGTTTGATGAGCGAAATTATTTATCTTCGCGGGCCTATATTGAGCGATTATTCGCGATTACCGAACCGCAACCTGAGTCTCTTTTGCTGGCTTATCAAATAGAATCAAGCTTGAATGCGAACGATGTCGCAGAACAGTATCGTAGTCAGTTGCTAAAAGGGTTTCCTGCTTCGCAACAGGCTCGTACTGTACGTGACGCGGGCCGTTAAGCATCGTATTAGTAATTTCGAGGCGCTATCTCATACAAATCTACTTGGTATTGAGCTATACGTTTAAGAAATTGCTCGCCGGTAAACAATAATAAATACAAGTACTAACGGTCGATGATCGTCATCATTTGACCGACAGATTAAATCTGGGTTTGGGTTGGTAGAGGTTTTACAGTGGACGACAAAAAGAAATTAGAAGACGAAATTCAAGAACTACCAAAAGTGGGCAGCGGTAGTTTGTTAGCAGCTGCGCGAAAACAGCAAAATCGCACGGTTGAAGAGATTGCCGACGAATTAAATCTTTCAGTAACTCAAATTCGCACCATCGAACTCGATCAAAGTGAAGGTTTGCCTGAACCGACTTATGTTCGCGGCTATATTCGGTCTTATGCGCGTTTACTCGGTTTAAATGTCGATGAAGTGCTGGAACATTACCTAAATCCCAATTGGCAGAAAGGCACTCGTCTCGATGACATGCCTCGCGATATTGGCAGTGCGAATGAAACTAAAAAGAGTGGCTTTTTCACACCTGCTAAAATCGTTGCTTTAATCGTGATTTTATCGGTGCTTGCTTTTTTATGGTTTACTGGCAAGTTAGATGCTCTATTTGGCAATCAGCCTTCAACACCGGTATCTACCGTCACGACGCCGTCGACGACCGCTTCGACTTCGCCTTCACCTCAAGTTTCTGAGAATACGCCCGCTCCAGAGGAAGACGCTAACGTAATCGATGCTCCGAGCACTGAAGAAGCCGCGACGGGTGAAGCCACAGAGCAAGTACAATACAGTCTAAGTTTGAGCTTCAGTGATACATCTTGGGTTGATATTCGTGATCAGGAAGGCAATCGTTTAGCGTATAAGAGTTATGCTGAGGGAGAAGATTTCACAGTGACTTCGGCGACTGCCATGAAGGTTTTTATTGGTAACGCTAAAGCAGTTTCGGCTGAGCTTAACGGTCAGCCTTACGATATTTCGCAATACCGTGAAGGAGTGTTCGCACGCTTTGAAGTTGGCGAATAGAGGGTTTATTCGTGCAAATTGGTGTTAAGGCTGGCTTTGGTTTGAACCGAGAACACTTTAATGCGCGCGGAATTTGATCTATTAAACTATTTCGGGTTTATCAGAAAAACAACTAGACCGATTGGAGCATGCGCTCATTCTTCGGTGGTCAGAATTTTGAATTAATCATGAGTAAAAAGTCCCAAATCAAAGCCATTCGAGGCATGAATGACATCCTGCCGGTCGAAACGCCGCTTTGGTTGGCGGTAGAGCGTGTATGTTCGGATGTCTTTGCCAAGCACAATTACAAGCAAATTCGTACGCCCCTACTTGAAAGCACGCATTTGTTTGCCCGTTCGATTGGCGCCGATACCGATATTGTCTCGAAGGAGATGTATACCTTTGACGACCGCAACGGCGACTCGCTCACTCTACGTCCCGAAGGCACTGCAAGTACTGTGCGCGCGGGTATTGAGAACGGTCTATTCTATAATCAACAACAGCGAATATGGTACACGGGCCCTATGTTTCGGCATGAGCGCCCACAAAAAGGCCGTTATCGTCAGTTCCATCAAATTGGAGTTGAGTGCTACGGCTGGTCTTCGCCAGATATTGAAGCTGAAGTACTCTCGATGATTCATCAGGTGTTTCAGGCTCTCGGGCTTCAAGACACAGAGCTGCAAATCAATAGTTTGGGTGATTCTGATACGCGCAGTAATTATCGAGCCGCGCTGGTCGATTATTTATCAGAGCATAAAGAACAACTAGATGAAGACAGTCAACGACGTTTGACTACTAATCCTCTGCGCATTTTAGACAGTAAAAATGCCGGAGTGCAGTCGATACTCGAAGGCGCCCCGAGTATTCTTGATTATTTGAGTGATGAATCGTCTGATTCATTCTCACAATTAAAAGGCTATTTGGACGATCTAAGCATTTGCTACACAATTAATCCAAAATTGGTTCGCGGCCTTGATTATTACAACGATACCGTCTTTGAGTGGGTTAATGCTGGCTACGGTGCCCAAGCAACCGTTTGTGGCGGTGGCCGCTACGATTCGATGGTCGAACAGCTTGGCGGCCAAGCCACCTCTGGTTTTGGCTTTGGAATGGGGCTTGAACGCTTGGTTCAAATATTGCAAGAACAGGGTGCCGAAATTGCTGAGCAGGCTGCGCAAGATGCTGCAGATGTATTCATTATATCAACGTGTTCACAGGCGCGTTCTCAGGCATTGCAACTGCAAGCCGATTTAGTTGCGGCAGACATTCGTGTTCAGTGTCATATGGGTGACGGCAGTATCAAAAATCAGTTTAAGAAGGCTGATAAAAGTGGTGCCGCTATCGCCTTGATCATAGGCGATGATGAATCAGCCGCTCGAACTGTTAGCGCTAAAGTACTAAGAAGAACCAATGAGCCGATTGCGCAGCAAACAGTATCGCAAAACGAGGCCTCTAAGCTCGTGACTAATCTTCTAGAATCGCTATAATGCTGGGTTTGCAGATATAAGTGATATTTTTCTGTCTCAACTCCAATGAGTGTTTGAATAAAATATCGCACCTTCAACTTGAAACTGGTTTGAACGCTATTAAAAAATGTAGCTAAACCATTAATAACAATAAAGAATACGAGATTTACACAATGGCTGACGATATTTTTCTGACCCCTGAAGAACAAGACGAGCGTGCGCGTAAGTGGCTTAAAGATAATGGGCCGGCCTTAGCGATTGGTATTCTTTTAGGTCTCGGGGCCATTTTTGGCTATGAACAGTATAAAGAGAGCAAGCTTAGCAATGCTGAGCAAGCCTCGGCTCTTTACGACGCTGCACTAAGCGAAGTGAACGATTCGAGCCTATCTAACATTGACGCGCAGGTTAAAGAGCTTAAAGAAAATTATGCTTCTTCTTCCTATGCAGCTAAAGCAGCGTTATTGAATGCTAAAAAGCTCGCGGTGAGCGACCTTGATGCTGCGTACACTGAACTTCAATGGGTCGTAGATAATGCTCCAGAGTACGGCCTTCAACATACTGCTCGCATACGCCAAGCAAAGATTAAGGTGTCTCAAGGTGATTTAGATGCTGCGAAAACGCTTGCTAGCTTCACACCAACACAAGGTTTTGAATCTAATTATTTTGAGCTTTTGGCCGAAGTAAATACCAAACAAGGTAATTTCGACCTTGCTCGAGAACAATATCAGAAGGCGATTGACACCTTGCCTAGCGCTTCAGCAGGCTATGCGCAATTGTTGACGCTTAAAATGGATAGACTGCCTGTATCAGAAGAAACGGCTTCCGCTGAAGCTGCGCTAGACTCTGATCTAACAACTACTGAGTCTGACGACAGCGAATAGCGCTAACTCTAAGGGCTTGCGTACTCAATTTAATTAGCTAATCAGGGCTTTATAGGAATAATGATAATGAAAAAATCAAGCTTGATCGTCGTTCTCGCAAGCGCCGTATTTTTGGCCGCCTGTGGTGGTAAATCTAAAAAGACTGATTTCTTTGGTGAGGAGCCTAAGCCAGTAAAGCCTAAAGTTAGCACTACCACCAAGTTAGATAAAAATTGGCGGGTAAGTCTAGGCAAAAAAATTCAAACCGGCGACGCTGTTTTATCACCTGTTTTGTTTGGCGACGATATCTATGCCGCGTCTGCAAATGGCAAGGTTTATAAAGTAAGTGCGTCTAATGGCAAACAAGTTTGGCAGACTAAATTACGCAAGGAAACTATTTCTTCTGGTGTTGGCGTTGGTGGTGGTTTGGTTTTGGTCGGCACTGACCAAGGCATTGTTTACGCATTTAACCAACAAGATGGTGAAATTGCTTGGCAAACACCGTTGAGCAGCGAAATTCTTTCAAGCCCTGTCATCGATAATGGCGTTGTTGTTGCCCGTGCCGGAGATGGTAAAGTGTTTGGTCTGTCATCTTACGATGGAAGCGTTCAATGGACCATCAGCCGCCAATTACCTAAATTAACACTGCGAGGCGATTCTCGCCCAGTCTTAACGCAAGGCGTTGCTTTTGTAGGTTTTTCTGATGGAAATATGGCTGCATTTCGTGCCGAGAATGGCGCGGCTTTGTGGGACTTTCCGATCTCGTTTCCGCGCGGCACTAATGAAATTGACCGTCTAGCTGACGTTGATACAAACCCGCTTCTGGTTGGTGAGTTCTTGTATATAAGCTCATACCAAGAAGTAACGCATGCCTTAGATATTCGTAACCAACGAATTGCCTGGAGTAGTGATGTATCGTCTTTTCACTCTCTGGCGTATGACGCCGCGTATTTATACATCACCGATAAAACAGGGGTAGTGCATCAGCTCGATCGGTCAAATGGTCAAAAAGGTTGGTCACAAAATGCTCTACAGCACTTCTCAGTAAGTGGTCCAATCTCGGTTGGGCCTTATGTTTTGGTCAGTGAAGGTGACGGAGGTTTATACGTTATGCGCAAATCTACCGGTGAGATAGTAGGCAAGCACAGCTTAGGCGCAAAGACCATCATCGGTGAGCCAATCGTAGATTCTGATATCATCTACTTTATGGATAGCAGTGGCACGCTGCAATCCATTAGCATTGTTAATAAGGCTTAACGTTATTGTGTGTCTAAGGCCTAGTATCATCAGTGGCATCACAAAATCAGAAGCTTAATAAGATTATTAGTTTGATGAATGCAAATAGAAGACGAAGCCTGAGAAGGTGGCTACTCAATTTTGGGTCGTTTTGATTTGCGTATGACAAACATTGTATTAGATTTATTTCCCACCCCTAGTTTCCTTTAAATAATTTCAATAGGTAAGGCATCGTGGAACAGCAAGACATTATCGAAACCGCTCCCACGATTGAAGAGCCCAAGCCAATTATCTCAATTGTTGGCCGCCCAAACGTCGGAAAATCAACACTTTATAATCGCCTGACTCGCAGTCGAGATGCGATTGTCGATGACCGCCCAGGGGTTACGCGTGACCGCATGGTTGGTGTCGGTCGTGTGGGCAATTCACCCTATTGGATTGTCGATACTGGTGGTATTGAGTCAGACGATGAAGAGATTCATAGCTTGATGAAAGATCAAGTTGACCAAGCTCTGCAAGATAGCGACGCGGTTATTTTTATTGTCGATGGTCGCGATGGCGCAACTCCCGTCGATTTTGACATTGCTGACCAACTACGACGAAACACGGGTATTACTGTGTACCTGTGCATCAATAAGGCTGAAGGTTTAGAAAAAGGCATGATCGCAGCCGATTTTTACCAATTGGGGCTCGATGAGCCGACGGTAATCTCCGGCAAGAATGGCGATGGCGTCAACCGCCTGATGAACCGTGTTCTGAAAGAAACTGAAGGCAAACGTGAAGCTGAACGTAATGAAGACTATGAAATTCCAGCCGGTGTCGCAAAGCTGGCAATCGTAGGCCGCCCAAACGTCGGAAAATCAACTCTAGTTAATACTCTCGTTGGCGAAGAGCGCGTTGTGGTCTTCGATATGCCAGGTACCACTCGAGACAGTATTCATGTGCCGTTCAAGGTTGGAGATAAAGAGTATGTGTTAATCGATACGGCAGGCATGCGTAAAAAGTCCCGTATAGACGATCGTGTTGAGCGTTTCTCGGTGATGAAAACACTACGAGCCGTAGAACTTGCGCAGGTTGTTGCAATCGTCATTGATGCTCGTGATGGTATCGTTGACCAAGATAATCGCTTGATTAACCTGGTGTTTAGTAGTGGCCGCTCATTGATGATTCTGGTGAACAAATGGGACGGTATGAGCAAGTACGATCGCGAGCAAGTTCGCGCGCAAATCGATCGAAAGTTCAGCCATATGGGCAATATACCAATCGATTTCATTTCGGCAAAGTACAACAAGGGCGTTGATGTGATCATGCCTCATGTTGATAAGCTCTATGAGAGCGCGATGACTGACATGGGTACCGGACGAATCAATCGTATTCTTCAAGAAGCAGAGGAGAAGCGAAATCCTCCGATGGTTGGAAATCATCGAATTAAAATCAAGTTTGGTCACCAAGGTGGCATGAACCCGCCGCATGTAATCATTCATGGTAATCAGCTTGATAAGCTGCCACAAACCTATCAGCGTTATCTATCAAACACCTTCGAGAAAGCCTTTGATATGTTGGGTACTAAAGTGCGTTTGAGCTTCAAAACATCTGAGAACCCGTATGAGCCGCCCGAGAAACCTTCTCGCAAAAGCAAAGATAAAGTTAAGTATCGCGGCGGCGGAAGGCGTAAAAACTAA
>CAKZRZ010000015.1 GCA_937918955.1 uncultured Arenicella sp. | reverse complement strand
ATCTGCAACATCTGCTTGAAGACGCGCTCGGAAAACTCCGTGCCGCTGGCAGATTGCACTTGCACATTGGCTTTGCCATTGACATTGTCAATCGTGGATTCAAATGCTTTGAAGGCGGAATAATTCGAGAGGCGAATCGCCAAGAAGACCGCCACGCCAACCGCAATGCCAAAGACGGAAAGCAAGAACTTGCCGTAATCCTGAACGGCATGGCGAAGACTGACTTGTAAGAAGATTTTGAGTAGGTGCATCGGTCAGAGAAACTTTACGAGGCTAACGAGCGGTTGGGCAAGAACGTTTTCACAAGCAAGTTAAACCAAACGCAAGGGCATCGTTAGTTCGCTTCTAAAAGCAAACTTACTAATGTGTCAATTAGCGACAGTTTATCGGATAAATTCTTGCGAATCTCTTGGCGCACGCGCCCTAAGGTTCGTGCGTTCAAATCGGCAGTTGCATAGTGTTTATCAATAAACCTTTGTGCTTCTTTGGCACATGCCGCACCCAATTCAGCGAGTTTCAAGTGCGTTTCGTCTTTTGAATCAAAGAGCGGAAACGGCAAATCCAAAATTTTCTTGTGGACGTGCCTTTCGCCAAAAAGTCCTCGCGCTTGAAACGCTTTGATTTTATCGTTAGCGGCACGACTATTCAAAAAACTGACAAGGTAGTTGGCTTCACGCTTATTTGAAGTTGCATACCAATAGCAAACGCTTTCTACAATAAACTCTGTATCGATTTTTTTTCTATCCAGCACAACGGCGCATGCATCTGTTGCCGAAGCCGTGTAAAGCACAAGGTAGCGCGTGTTGAGATTTTGCGATGTCAATTTGTTTTGCCAGTTGAGCCAATCATACAAAGAAATATCTTTCGAGTTTTGCGTCTTGTATTTTTCCCAAAATTCTTCGGCTTTATCGAACCAATAGCAAGTTTGGTCGAAGCCTCTCTCAAGCAATTGTTGCGCCGAGAGCAGTTCAACTGTTTTCATACCGTCTTTGTCTGTATTGATTTGAATCGGAAGCAAGACGAGTGGCGGATTGACCAGCGCAAACGGCACAAGATTTTTAGCCAGTGCAGTTCGATACAGAAATTTCGGCTCAATGCGCCGTTCAATCGTGAGCGATTTCCAAGGGGCTTTGGCTTCGGGCAGAACAAGCGACTTAACGCGCAGTTGTTCATACTCGAGCGGATTGCCTTCATACACTTGGTCAATCTCAATGAAGTAAAAATTGCGCGGCACAATAGTCGCGCCTTGTTTGAAGCGTGGCGCGTAAGGGCTTGAGCCATTGCCATTGACATAGCGTTCAGGCGTGAGCGCAGAGCGATTGAAGGTTTTCTTTTTGGCGAGTATGGAATAGTGCCAAATCGTTTTGGTTTGCGTGAGCGCAGGTAAGGCACGCTCGAGCGGCATATCAGCGACGTCAAGTTTTGCGGAAATCGTAAGCCCCGGAATACCGCTTTCCGAAACGGCACGATGGACTTGGTCTTTGGCAGTGGAAGCCTTTGCGAAGAGCACGCATGAAGGCACATTGAACAGTGGTGCAACATCTTTCAAATCCCACGCTCCTGAAAGCGTAAAGCCTTCGGCAAGACCGCTTCGCGTGTTATCGTGCTGGTCGGCTGTGAAGAAACTGCGTGGCAATACGAACGCTAAATCTCCCTTTGGCTTCAAGAAGTAGTTTGCGCTGTGCGCCAAAAAAATGGCGGCAATTTCGAGGTGTGGCATATTGGCTCTCGATGCAGGAACGAGGCTGTATCGCTGTGCTAACTCGAGCAAATTTTGTTGATACTCCGCGTTGCTGATGCTTGAATAAGTGAACCAGGGCGGATTACCAATCACAACATCGAAACTCCGACGGAGGAAAAACGGTTTGTAGGTGTTCTGCAAAATGAACGCCCAAATGCTATCTCGATTCTCATCTTTGGCAAGTTTGAGCGATTTGTAAATCTGATAAAACTCATCGGCAAACGACGCAAAACCCTTGAATTTACTGATGAATAGAGCGTTAAAGTCATTGATGGGCAAAAGCGATTTGGCTTGCGTGCGTTTAGCTTGCGCTTCAACGAATTTTATCGCCTCGTCGAAAAATCCACTTTCTTCAAAAACTTTTTCGCTGAACGCAAGTTGCCGCCCTGCAATGCTTACGCTGTAAGTTTCATCGTAGAGTTCGCCTGAAATCTCCGCAGAGCCTTTCGGCAACAGAAGCGAATTGGCAAGAAAAACATTGAGCGAGATAGGCTTTTTAGTGTGTGAAATCGACTTGCCGAGCGCAAGTAAAATTGTGGTTTTAGCGATTTGAACGGAAAGCGGGTGAATATCAATTCCGACAACTTGTTTGGCGAGCGCGTCAGCGGAAAGTGTTGGATGTTCGGCTTTGAGACGCGCAATCGCAGCGCGAAGAAATGAACCACTGCCACACGACGGGTCGAGAATCATGCACTCTTTTTCAAGTGGCATTTTTTTGACAACAAGTTCGCAAAGCCAATCAGGGGTGTAGTATTCGCCGAGTGCGTGGCGCGTATCAATATCAATCAATCCCTGATAAATACCTTTCATAATATCTTCTTCCACATTGGAGAAGTCATAATCGGTGAGTTTATCGGCGAGCAGTTGAAAGGCGGCGCGAAGTGCGTTGAAATGCGCGTCGGCGGAAATCCAGTAATAAAAATCCTCTTCGATGAAGCGTTCAACATTGAATTTCTCGAAGGCGCGTCCATTCAAAATGTCTTGAAGTTCCATGACTGGAACGTTTTTCTTGGACGAGAGTGCAATAAATGCAATCAGTTTCGAGAACGCACTTAAATACGTATGCACAAAAAACACATCAGGGCTTTCGTTGAACGTGCCATATGCGATTGAAAGAAATCGTTTCCACTCGTCGTAAGCGACCGCAATGTCGGGCTTGCTGTTGATGTCGCCAACATATGATTTGATGCGCGACATAACCTGCATAAACACGCCAGAATCTGCGCCGAAATGAATGACAAGGTCGGCAAGCGTCGGTTTTAGCAGTTGCAGTTTGAAGAGATAGCGGTCGAGGAAAATCGGAAAGTCGTCCAGCGTCTGTTCGGTTAGTTTGAATGAATCGACTTTGCGCAGTTGAATATCGTTCAGGTCTTGGAACAATAACTCGCTCGCAATGCGCGTGTAAATGCGCCATTCCAAGCCGTCCGTTGCAATCAAAGTGAAATCAGTGTTATTTCCAGAGTGCAAGTTGCCTGCGAGGTATTCTTTGAGTTGCTCTTCCGCGTGCATGCCTGTGCGTTTCAAATCTTTTTCCCACTCAATAATGACGCTGTTGTATTGCGTATCGGCACGTCCGGTTTTTCTTTTCTTGGGCGAGGCGGGAATGTTGAAGATGGTTTTTTCTGCCCCTTTGCTCATGGATTGAATAAGCGCGAGCGCGTCTGGGTCGTGCTGAAATAGCGTGGTGAGAAGCGATTGAAAGAGAAGTTTTTTTGCTTCTTCGCTATTGGCTTGTTGAACGTTGGCAAGGTATCGTCGTATATCGTCGGCGTTTGGGTGCATGAATTGTTGTGCGGTTATCAATTTGATGGTGCGGAAAATACGCTTTTTCCCTTCCAAGAAAAGCCGTAAGTTCATTGCAGGTTCATTTACACTTTTGAAAGGAGAATAGGTATGCACATTCAAAACTCTTACCACGCCATCAGCGACAATGGCGAGCCGATTGACATCGCTAAACTGCAAGTCGTCATGAAGCAGTTCAAACTCAAACACAACGCTGTCGCCGTTACTTACTGCAAAGATGAAATCCCCGAAGGCTACGAGCCTGTG
>CAKZRZ010000014.1 GCA_937918955.1 uncultured Arenicella sp. | reverse complement strand
CTCTTTCAAATTCTCTAGATACATTGAATTCGTTTACTTGTGTTGGATCAAAGCCAGTGATTTGGTATTTAGCGGCTGTAACTATATCAGGGTCAAAAAAGAATAGCTCTTCTCGCACCCTCTTCAGGTTTTCCGAATCAGGAGAAGCTGGGTCATTGAGCAGCATTACGCCACTTGTGGGCTCGGTGATAATATCGTCCTCGTGTACGTAAAATGAAAAAGGGTGGCTTACCCTATGTCCATATGCGTAGATGTTGTTTATGGGGTATAACTCTGCAAATTTGTGTTTACCAATTTCACGAGGAGTCTTCACTTTAAAAAATCCGCATAGCTTCAGAGGAACATAAGTGAAGCCCCCAGTAATTTCTCTGATTAGTTCCCATGATCGCTCTTTTAACTTATCTAAAGTCATAGGCTGAGGTATCAGCAAATTAAGACGTTTAAAAGTCGATCGATTTTGCCTCACATTGATCACGGAATTTATGAATATATATCCAGTTATACCGTCATGCATTCTGTGCTGAGTCAGCAGGTATCTGTAAATTGCTTCAGAATCTTCCAATGGTAATCCGAGACTTTCAAGTCCGGCTTTATTGAAGAAAAGGTCGCCGTCAAAATTGATTATTTCATTACTCATCTACATACTATCCACTAGTTCGTCTATGTAATCAGCCCAAGCCTGAAGCATCTCTCTACGCTCATCTAAGTACTGAGCACGGTTATAGGCTGCTCGAATTTCGTTTTTGTCCTTATGTGCTAGCTGAGCTTCAATAGCGTCGGGGTTGAATCCCATTTCGTTTAGAAAAGTAGATGCTGTTGCTCTAAACCCGTGAGCTGTCATCATGTCGTTAGAGAAACCAAGTGAACGAAGTGCCGCGTTAACTGCGTTTTCGCTCATTGGGCGGTTTCTGTTTCTTGCGCCGGTGAAAATATAGGGAAACCTAGAGGTAAGAGGGTAGAGCTCTTCTAGGATAGCCATGGCTTGTTTACTGAGTGGAACGATATGAGTAGTCAGGTTTTCTTCTTTGGTCGTTTTTCTAGCCTTCATGCGTTTAGCAGGTATCGTCCATGTGGCATTATCAAAGTCGATTTCGCCCCATTCTCCATGTCTTAGCTCACCAGGACGAAGCATAACTAACAGAGAAAGTTTGATGGCGCATTTGACAACAAAAGTACCTCTAAACCCTTCCATGGCGAGTACTAAGTCTCTAAGTTGATCGGCTTTCTTGATGGCCGCAAAGTGTTTTTTTCGATAGGGAGGTAGTGCGCCTTTTAGGTCGGCTGTCTGATCGCGTTTAGCTCTTCCGGTAGCAATCGCATACCTGAACACCTGGCCACATAGGTGGCGAACTCGATGAGCGGATTCCAAAGCGCCGCGTTCTTGAACTCGCCTCATGACCGCTAAAACTTCGGGTGGTTCTAATTCACTGATTGGCCTTGCTCCGATCCAAGGGAAAACATCATTTTCCAGGCGGGCAATTAGTCGTTTTGAATGACTCTCAGCCCAGGTCTCTTTGAATTCTTCAAACCACTCCCTTCCGATGGCTTCAAACGAGTTGTCGCTGGATTGTCTACGAGAAAGCTTTTTGATCTTCTTTTGAATCGATGGATCGATTCCATCGCTAATTTTATCTCGGGCAGCATCGTGCTTTCTTCGTACTTCCTTGAGCGAGATGTCGGGGTAGACGCCAAGTGCTAGCGTTTTGTACTTGTCATTAAATTTGTAGTTGTAGCGCCAATATTTTCCTGACTTATTTACTAGTAAGTACAGTCCTCCACCGTCGGTAAATTTAGTCTGCGAGCTTCCTTGCTTGAGTTTGGCGTTTTTGACGGCGGTATCAGTTAGGTGTCGTTTCATGCAGCTCCGTAAATTGAGGGTATTTTTTTATTCTAGACCAAAAATACCCCAAAAAATACCCCAAAATTTTCCGTATTTGAGGGTATCTCCTTGAACTTTAATGAACAGTAAAAAATAAAAAAGCCACCCTAAGGTGGCGATTTTATTGAGTTTTTTGGATTTTTTAAACTTCCTTAAACTCTTGATTGGTGGAGGCGGCGGGGATCGAACCCGCGTCCACAAGCCCTCCGCTCATCGGATCTACATGTTTAGTTTGTCTTTAATTTAACCCCTCACAACTGGACAAACGCACTCGTTTTGGGGCGGGTCGAATTGCGTTTTAACGGCAGCTTAATCGACACAAGCTACTCGCGATTCCATGTAAGATGAGATCTCATAATCCTAAGCCATGAACAACTCCGGCGAGACCCTAGCGGCTCTAAGCTGCTAGTGCGTAGTTATCGTCGTTTGCAACTATAACTTTTGCAGCTAGTTTTGAGAGATAGTCTGCAATGCTCTACATGCACCGAAGGTTTCGCGACCCATGTCGAAGCCATGTCGCCCCCATTTCTCTAGGGGCGACATAAAAATAAATAGTCGCCCCCATTTCTCTAAAGGCGACATATTAAAACAAACTGTCGCCCTCGTAATTGTTCTCAAACACGCTGATGACTCGCATCTGAGCTAAATTCTGGGTTTCCCTTCAGGGGATACGCAGTATATGGGGCTAATTTTCCTGAATCAAACTAATTCGCTCATATTTTAATCAGCGCTTGCTCTATATCAATGATTGTTGGCGACGTTTGAGCAGGGTATATTTAATTTGGTCACACTAATTGAGAATAATAAATGAGTAATAAAACGAATGCGTATTGGGCTGCAAATTTAAAGCTCATATTAGGCTTGCTGGTGATCTGGTTTTCGGTTTCATTTTTAGCCGGAATCGTGTTTGTTGATTACTTGAATCAGTTTCGACTTGGAGGCTATAAGCTTGGCTTTTGGGTGGCTCAACAAGGAGCTATCTATACATTTTTGGTGTTGGTGTTTGTATATGCATGGCGTGCAAATGTGTTGGATAAAAAATTCAGCCAAGGTAATGACTCATGAGCCTCTCGCTTCTAACGTGTATCGTCGTTGGCTTAAGCTTTGCGGTCTACATTGGCATAGCTCTTTGGGCACGAGCTGGCTCGACTAAAGAATTTTACGTTGCAGGTGGAGGAGTTCACCCAGTTGCCAATGGTATGGCGACTGCTGCTGACTGGATGTCTGCTGCCTCATTTATTTCGATGGCGGGCTTAATTGGCTTCTCTTACCAAGGCTACGGAGGCTCGGTATTTCTTCTTGGGTGGACCGGCGGTTACGTATTGCTGGCCATGTGTATTGCTCCTTATTTGCGGCGCCATGGAAAGTTTACCGTTCCTGAGTTTATGGGCGATCGTTTCTATTCAGATGCGGCTAAGGTTGTGGCCGTTATCTGTTTGATCATTGCTTCTATTACCTACGTTATCGGCCAGATGAAGGGTATTGGTGTTGCCTTTGGGCGATTTTTAGAAGTCGACTATGAAGTTGGCCTTTCAATCGGCATGGTGGTGGTGTTGTTTTATGCCGTGCTCGGCGGCATGAAGGGCATTACTTATACCCAAATCGCACAATACGTTGTATTGATTACGGCGTACACCATTCCAGCAATTTTTATCTCTATTCAGCTTACTGGCAACCCTGTGCCACAGCTAGGCTTGGGCAGCACACTGGTCGGTGAAAATGTGTATTTGCTTGATAAGCTTGATTTGATACTCACAGATCTTGGCTTCGACGAATACACTACCGGGCCGAGGCTAAGCACTTTGAACATGGCGTTTTACACAATGTCATTGATGATTGGCACGGCTGGGCTGCCACATGTGATCATTCGCTTTTTTACCGTGCCGAGCGTCAAAGATGCGCGGATTTCTGCGGGCTGGGCATTGGTGTTTATCGCAATTTTATATACCACTGCGCCAGCACTAGCGGGCATGGCTCGCTTAAACCTGATGACTACTATCGAGCCGACACCCGGTCAAAATTTGGTATACGAAGAGCGGCCACAATGGTTCAAAAATTGGGAGTCGACTAAGTTACTCGAATTTGAAGATAAAAACGGCGATGGCAGAATTCAGTATAACGCCAACACCGAAACCAATGAGATGGTGAATATCGACAACGATATTTTAGTGCTGGCCAATCCTGAAATTGCAAAGTTGTCGAATTGGGTCATCGCCTTGGTGGCGGCCGGTGGTTTAGCAGCGGCGCTATCGACGGCGGCGGGGCTGTTGTTAGCGATTTCATCGGCGGTTTCGCACGACCTGCTTAAAGGCGTAGTAAGGCCAAATATTTCTGAGAAATCTGAACTTTTAGCTAGCCGATTAGCTATGGCTGGGTCTGTTTTATTAGCAGGCTATTTAGGTTTTAATCCCCCTGATTTTGCGGCAGGCACGGTTGCACTGGCGTTTGGATTAGCGGCGTCGTCTATATTTCCCGCGCTGATGTTGGGGATATTTTATAAGAGAATGAATACGCAAGGCGCGATCGCGGGCATGCTCGCTGGCATTGGCGTTACGCTGTTCTATGTGTTTCAACACAAGGGTATTATGTTTATCGAGAGCACCCAGTTCCTTGGCAACATACCGGCAAATTGGTTTTTCGGCATTGAGCCCAATGCATTTGGAGCGGTTGGAGCAATCGTGAATTTTACAGTGGCAATGGTTGTCTGCAAATTTACCGCCGAGCCTCCGCAAAAGATATATGACATGATCGACGAGCTGCGATCACCAAATCATTAAGATAATTAACTTTCAATCAAACCACTTATGTCCGACACCAAAATTTATCCTGTATTTGAATCAATTAAAGACAGTACTCATTTAACTGCAGAGCAATACCGCGAAATGTACTCGCGTTCCTTAAATGATTCTGATGGCTTTTGGGCGGAGCAAGCGCTTGAAAACTTAGATTGGTTCGAGCCGTTCAGCCGTGTTTCTGACTTCGATTTTAATACCGCCAATATCAAGTGGTTTGAAGGCGGCAAACTGAACGTTTCTTATAATTGTATTGATCGTCATTTAGCCAATCGCGCTGATCAAACCGCAATTATTTGGGAAGGCGATAGTCCAGATCAAAGCGAGCATATCAGCTATCAGAAGTTACATGATGAAGTGTGTAAGTTGGCCAATGCTATGCGTGCCAAAGGAGTAGAAAAGGGCGATAGAGTTTGTTTATACATGCCGATGATTCCAGAAGCAGTGTATGCGATGTTAGCTTGTACGCGCATAGGCGCTATTCATTCGGTAGTGTTTGGTGGGTTTTCTCCAGAGGCTTTGCGCGGACGCATAAACGACTCTGAATGTAAGATGGTGATCACCGCAGATGAAGGTTTACGAGGCGCTAAGCCTATTCCTTTAAAGGCGAACGTTGACGAAGCCTGTGAGCAAACTCCGTCGATCGAAACCATTCTTGTGTGTAAAGTCACTGGTAACAAAACTGGCTGGCAAGAGGACCGCGATGTTTGGTATCACGATATTGTGGATAGCCAAGCGATCAGCTGTGAACCCGAGGTAATGGATGCCGAAGACCCAATGTTCATTCTTTACACATCAGGCTCAACTGGCACTCCCAAAGGCGTGATGCATACTACAGGCGGTTATCTCTTAACTGCAGCGATGACGTTTAAATACGTATTCGATTATCAAGAGGGCGAAATCTATTGGTGTACGGCGGATGTCGGTTGGATTACCGGGCATAGCTATCTTACATATGGGCCCTTGGTGAACGGCGCTACTACGCTGGTATTCGAAGGCGTGCCAACGTACCCCGATGCGAGTCGTTTCTGGCAAGTAGTAGACAAACACCAAGTTAATATTTTTTATACTGCACCGACCGCGTTGCGAGCCTTGATGGGCGCTGGCGATGGCTTTATTGAAACCACGTCGCGCAACAGTTTGCGCATTTTAGGCACGGTAGGAGAACCAATTAACCCGGAAGCTTGGGAATGGTATTTTCACAAGGTTGGCAAAGAGAATTGCCCAATCGTTGATACCTGGTGGCAAACCGAAACCGGCGGCATCATGATTGCGCCCTTGCCTGGAGCAATTGATGCTAAACCCGGTTCTGCGACTTTGCCATTTTTTGGTGTAGAGCCTGTGCTTTTGGATGACGAAGGCAATGTGCTTGAAGGTGCTGCTTCGGGTAACTTAGCAATACCGCGATCATGGCCTGGCCAAATGCGAGGCGTTTATAACAACCCTCAACGCTTTCACGAGGCTTATTTCTCGATGTACCCCGGTTACTACTTCACCGGTGACGGATGCCGCCGCGATGAAGACGGCTACTATTGGATTACTGGCCGCGTAGACGATGTGATTAATGTATCTGGTCATCGTATGGGTACTGCCGAGGTAGAAAGCGCGCTGGTGCTGCACAAAGCCGTTGCTGAATCAGCCGTGGTGGGGTATCCGCACGATATTAAAGGGCAGGGCATTTATGCTTACGTCACCTTGATGAATGGCGTCGATTACACCGATGAGCTGAAAGCCGAATTGGTTAAACACGTACGTACCGAAATTGGGCCCGTTGCAACACCGGATGTAATTCATTGGGCACCGGGCTTACCGAAAACACGCTCTGGCAAAATTATGCGCCGAATTCTGCGTAAGATTGCTGAAGATGATTTCTCTAATCTGGGCGATACCTCGACCTTGGCAGCCCCGGGTGTTGTTGATGACCTTATTGCTAGCCGCGGGAAGTAATATAGAGTTTTTTCTTGCACTCAAAGAGGGGAGCCTTTAGCGCCAGCACCATACTAAGAATGGTTTCCCTTTAAGCATTTTGTATTTGCTGCGATACTTGTGTTTTGTCGTTAACACATTCTAGATTATCGTTATGTCAGATATCCTTCCGTGCCCGGCGTGTGGCTCAAGCTACGCGTATCAAGATCGTGAGCTTTTCAATTGCCCAGAATGCGGTCACGAGTGGTCTGCCAGCGACCAAGACGATGTGCAGGTAGTACGTTGTTCAAATGGCAATGAATTGGCCGATGGCGACACAGTAACCGTGATTCGCGACCTGAAAATAAAAGGCTCTTCAAACACGATCAAGGTAGGCACCAAAGTTAAAAATATTCGCGTGCTTGACCCTGAATATGTGTCTGATGGGCACGACATTGATTGCAAAATTGATGGCTTTGGCGCAATCAAACTTAAATCGAGCGTCGTTAAAAAGAACTAGTCTAGTCGCCATGCTTGCCGCCCGTGCAGCATGGCCCCACACAACGAATAAGCACCATTCATTAGATAACAAGAGGTATTAAATGAGTAACACACTTTATGACATTAGCGTTGGGTCGTTTTTGCAATCGCTTAGCGGTTTATCAATCGTATTACAAAAAGGCGCCGAGTATGCAGCTGAAAATCAATTGAATGTTGATGACTTTGTAAAGGCGAGTGTTCATTCTGATATGTTGCCCTTTTTGTTCCAAGTGAACTGTGCTCGCATGCATACTGTTGATGCCCTAGAGTCACTTGAAAAAGGTGAATTCAGCCCGCCAAAGAGCACCGAACAACGAGATTATGCCGGTCTGCAAGCAATGGTTAGCGAGACTCTTGAAGAGCTAAATCAGGTGTCGGCTGATTCTGTTAATGCCAAGCAAGGCAAAACCGTGATCTTTAAATTCGGAGGGCGAGAGATTCCGTTTACCGCTGAAAACTTCATATTGTCGTTCTCTTTGCCAAATCTTAATTTTCATACAACAACTGCATACGATATTTTGCGGGCCCAAGGTGTACCATTAGGTAAAGCCGACTTTCTCGGTAAGATGCGAATCGGCGTCTAGAGAAGTTCGTAAAAACCATGCGATAAAGCAACATACATAATAATTAATTTTGGAGAGATTTATGTCGACTCAACTATTCGATTTAACTGGCAAAGTAGCCTTAGTAACGGGCGCAAGCCGAGGCATTGGTGAGTCAATTGCTAAGCTATTCGCTGAACAGGGCGCGCATGTAATCGTTTCGAGCCGCAGAGCAGAGTCATGTGATCAAGTTGTTGCTGACATTAAGGCCGACGGAGGCAGTGCCGAAACCATGGCTTGCCACATTGGTGATATGGAAAACATCAAAGAGACCTTTGAGAACATTAAAGCGAAGTACGGCAAACTCGATATTTTGGTCAACAATGCGGCGGCCAATCCATATTTTGGTCATATTTTGGATACCGACCTCGGCGCTTACAACAAAACCGTTGATGTAAATGTTCGCGGTTACTTTTTTATGTCGATTGAAGGCGGCAAGTTAATGAAAGACAACGGTGGTGGCTCTATTATTAATACCGCGTCGATCAATGGCCTGCAACCTGGCCAGCATCAAGGAATTTATTCAATTACTAAGGCGGCGGTGATTAATATGACTAAGTCGTTTGCCAAGGAGTGTGCTCAATTTAATATTCGCGTTAATGCTTTGCTGCCAGGCTTAACAAAAACCAAGTTCGCGGGTGCTTTGTTTGAAAATGAAAACATGCATAAGGCCGCAATGGCGACCATTCCGATGCGACGCCATGCTGAACCAAGCGAAATGGCAGGCACTGTATTGTATTTAGCCTCAGACGCTAGCAGCTATACCACTGGCGAGAGCATCGTTGTTGATGGTGGCTTTACAATCTAATGCGCGCGGTCCTAAATATTATCGCACTGACCATTGTCTTTGCTTTAGCCTATCTGTTTTTCTGGCCAGTGCCTGTAGAGCCGGTCGGCTGGAAAGCGCCGGTAAACCTAGGCTACGTTGGCGACTTTGAGATTAATCAAAAGCTCAAGTCATTTGACAAGCTAACCATGGGAGATATGAGTGGCCCAGAAGCCGCTGTGCAAAGCCCCGACGGCAGTTTGATTTCGGCAACACACGAAGGCTGGCTAATGCGTTGGGACGACGATCAAACCGTTGGCGTGCCTTTCGCGGAAGTTGGAGGACGGCCACTTGGGATAGACTTTGATGCGGCTGGAAACCTTTGGATTGCCAATGCCTACACTGGCTTAATGAAGTTAAGCGCAACGGGAGACTTAACTACCGTGGTTACTGAAGTAGACGGTGTCGCTGTGCGCTATGCCGATGATGTCGCAATCGCCCCCAACGGCAAAATTTATTTTAGCGATGCATCTACTCGGTTCGCCGCGGCTGACTATGACAGTACTCTGGCGGCTAGTTTGTTAGATATTCTTGAGCACAGCGATAATGGCCGAGTCATTGAGTATGATCCGGCGAGTAATATTGCCCGCACCGTGATGAGCGGTTTAACATTTTCAAACGGCGTTGCAGCTGACCCTGCAGGGCAATTTATTTTGGTTGCAGAGACCGGTGAATATCGCGTTTGGAAGCATTGGATCTCGGGTGCACAGGCAGGTAAGAGCGAGGTGATTATCGATAATCTGCCTGGCTTTCCTGATAACGTGCATCTCGGTAAGAATGGTCGCTATTGGATAGGCATTACCTCGCCGCGATCGCAAATACTGGATGACCTCGCCGGTGAGCCATTTTGGCGAAAGGTTATTCAGCGTTTACCTGAAGCGATGCGGCCCAATGTGCTTCCGTATGGCATGGTGGTGGCGATAGACGCAAATGGCAAGGTACTCGAGAATCTGCAAGCACCTAATGGCGAGGCCTATGCAACAACAGGTGTCGCTGAAACCGACGATTATATTTACGTGACCAGTTTGACTGCGCCTTTTTTGGCTCGCTACAACAAACACACTTTGGGCATGCAATAAGCGCGTGTGCGTAGTTAACCAAGCTAGATCGATTTTATGAAGCTGATTTTATTAACGCTAATTATCTCACGACCATTCTTAGATGCTAGCTAAGAGCCTGCCATTAATCATCACGGCCGTCGCGATATTTCTCGCGATTGCTTTGCATTGGTTTGATAAGAAGCGATTTTTATTGCCTTGTGTTCTCTCAGCCGCAGGGGCCAGCCTAGTTGCTGGCACTGGCTTTTATTTTTTGGCCTCAGAGCAACAGATCGCATTCCCTTGGCGAGGTTTGCGCTTTGCGTTTCTTTCAAGCTTTGTGGTCGCGCTGTTGGTCGGTTATATCATGAAGTATATGCCCGACCTTTTTAGCAAAAAGTGATGGATAAGGGCGCGTTTGATCCACAACAACTGATTATTCGCGAAGCGCATGCTGATGAATTTGAATTGATTTGGCCGATCTTTTCAGACGTTGTGCAACGCGGTGACACCTATGCTTACGAGCCTGATATCGGCAAGCAAGAAGCTGAACGATTATGGCTGCTGCAAACACAGCGATGTTATGTTGCTTTGGTTAATGAGCAGGTAGTCGGAAGCTACTACATCAAAACCAATCAATCTGGCCCGGGCAAACACGTGTGTAATTGTGGCTACATGGTAAGTTCAGCTGCGCGAGGGAAGGGCGCTGCTACCGCTATGTGTTTACATTCGCAACAACAAGCACTCGAGCTGGGGTATTTGGCGATGCAGTTTAATTTTGTTGCCGCGTCGAATGAAGTGGCCGTTAACTTATGGTTGAAGCTGGGGTTTGAAAAAGTAGGGCGTTTGCCAAAGGCGTTCAACCATCCAAAGCTTGGGCTGGTTGACGCCTTTGTTATGCACAAATCGCTTGTATAAAAACTCTACTTACGCTGATAGTAATTTATAACAAGGCGTATATTCGCCTGACAGCTTCATGCGCTTTTGTTGGACAAAGCTGGCAAGTAGAGCGTCTAGAGATGCCATTATTTCGGGGTCTCCATCAAGCGTATACGGACCGTAGTCTTTGATCGATTGAATACCATTCGGCTTCACGTTACCTGCAACAATGCCTGAGAATGCGCGACGTAGGTTGGCAGCTAAGCTAGCGGCATTTTGGCCTTTTTGAAGATTTAACGACGCCATGTTTGCGTGGGTTGGCTCAAAAGCATATTGAAACGGCTCTTCAATAGTCAATGACCAGTTATAGAAAAACGCATCGTCGAGTTTGCGACGGTTCTTGTAAACCTTCTTCATCGATTTGCACATATGTTTTGCAACCTGTACTGGGTCATCGATAATTACTTCGTATAAAGCCTGCGCCTCAGAGCCTAATGTTTTACCAATAAACGCATCCATCTGTTCAAAATAGGCTTTGCTTGCTTCTGGGCCAGTAAAGACCAGTGGAACCTTTACATCTTTGTTCTTTTCATGAAGCATCACACCAAGAATGTAGAGAATTTCTTCGGCCGTGCCTGCACCACCAGGAAACACAACGATACCGTGTCCTAGGCGCACGAATGCTTCTAAGCGTTTTTCGATGTCAGGCATAATGATTAGCTCATTAACCACCGCATTAGGCGCCTCTGAGGCAATGATGCCTGGCTCGGTAATACCGATATAGCGCGCATCAGTTACTCGCTGTTTGGCGTGTGCGATAGCCGCGCCTTTCATTGGGCCTTTCATGGCGCCGATACCGCAACCAGTGCAGATATCTAGCCCACGAAGCCCTAGGCGATAACCTACCTCCTTGGTGTAATCGTACTCATAGTCGCTGATTGAGTGACCGCCCCAGCATACAACTAGGTTAGGGCGCTTACGCGGCTTCAGCGCTTTAGCATGTCGCAAGGTTTTGAACACCATGTCGGTAATCGACTCGCCGTTTTTTTCCCAGACTTCAACTTGGTCTTGAAGAAATACAATGTCTCGCAATACTGCGAACAGGTGATTACGAATGCCTTCGATGATTTTGCCGCCAACGAAGGCGTTTTTAGGGGCGTTGCTTAACTTCAATTTAACGCCACGAGCAGAGCTCATGAGCTCGATTTCAAACTCTGCGTGAGCAGCTAATAGCGCATGACCGTCATCACTGTCTGCACCAGTGCTAAGAACCGCAAGCGCGCAGTCTCTGAAAAGCTTGGCGTAAACGTTGTTGCTTGAATCTTGCAAGCTCGCGATTTCGCTTTTAGATAAAATATCCAGGTCGCCATTAGGCGTAATGATTGCATCTACCATGATGTTGTTTCACCGTTAAAAAAGTTTGGAGTCATTATGTTTGTAATTGTTTCTTTGTTTTGAAACAAAATTTCAGGCAAAAAAAAGGCCGTCCGAAGACAGCCTTTTTAGCTTAATTCGCTTTAGTCTAACGCTCTTTGGCCGCTTTGCCAACTAGTTGATCAACTACCTTAAACATTTGCGCTGTTCCGCCGCTTAAGCGTTGGCTAGTTAGGTATTTACCATCAACAACTAAGGCTGGTACACCATTCGCGCCCGATTGACGAGTAATCTTTTTGGCCGCGCGCATTTTGTTATTAACATCAAATGAGTTAAATGCCGACTCAACTTGCTCTTCAGTGAAATCATAATCTTCCAAGAACGCGACCAATCGGCCCATGCTGTTTAGCGGGTTACGTTTTAAGTGAATTGCATTAAAGAACTCGTCGTAGGCCACTTCTGGCGCATCAAGTGCTTGCATGGTGTAGAACGCTTGGCCATGAAACTCCCATTGCTTGCTGAAAATTGCAGGAACTTTCTTAAACTCAGCATTCGCTGGCATGTTTTTCTTCCACTCTTTTAATGCTGGCTCAAGCGCGAAACAATGGCTACAGCCAAACCAAAATAGCTCAGCAACTTCAATTTTGTCGCCAGTGGTTACCGTGATCGGCTCGCGAGTTTCTTGATATTTACTAGAGTCGACAGTCTGGGCGATTGTTTCTCCCTGACAAGCCATTAATACGCTTGCGACAATAGCGAATAAACCTGTCTTAAGAGTTTTATTCATATTTGAATACCTATGTTGTGAAGATGTGCTTTTCATACGTTTCTCTAAATAACTATTTCGTGATAATTGCGTTGTTTACGCTTTATAATAAAATTGTGTGAAGCCTAAGCCTGCCTTGTTTCACACTCAACTTTAACGGTATTTTGCCCTAAGCAACATTAACGCTAGCTTAACATTGTTTGATGGCAAAATTTGTCAAAGATGAAGCAAGATAAGTAGTGTTTGACTCTATCAAGTAGACTCAAGGCGATGCGTCAGTCGTTGATAAAGGTTTTCAAAACCGCCATTACTCATTATTAGTACATTACTGGAGCCTTGGTGTTGATCAATGAGAAAAATAATTTGATCTAGCAGAGCTTCGGTTTGATCGTAGGCTTGAATCGAGTTTTCATCCGACTGCAGTTCATTGATATCCCACTTAACATTGCTATCAGCGTATACCAAAGTATGGTCTGCTTGCTGCAAGGCATCGGCAAGCAAATGTTTGTGCACACCTTGTTTCATAGTATTGGAGCGTGGTTCTAATATGGCTATGATCTGTTCGTTGCCAACGCTACGCCGAAGCCCGCCAAGGGTTTCGCTAATGGCAGTAGGGTGGTGCGCAAAGTCATCAAATACGCGAATATCATCTTGATCGAAAATCAGTTCCATACGTCGCTTGACCGACTTGAACGCCCGAAGAGACTCTATAGAGTTCGCAACTGGAATACCAACATGATGAGCAGCGGCAATTGCGGCGACCGCGTTTGCCATATTGTGATCGCCAAATAGGTGCCAACGCACCTCGTACTCTTGATCTGCGTGAGACAGCAAAAAATGCGACGCGTCGTTTTTGATTTTGCTGACTTTCCAGTCGCTCTCATTGCTATTAAAACTTTTAAGCTCGCTCCAGCAGCCCATGTCTAATACCTCATCTAACGCCCCTGAATTTTGGTTATAAATCACTTGCCCATGTTGCGGCACAGTCTTAAGAAGATGGTTAAACTGAGTTTGAATTGCCTTTAGATCTGCGAAGATATCGGCGTGGTCAAACTCCAAATTGTTTAACACCAAGGTTCGGGGGCGGTAATGCACAAACTTAGAACGCTTATCGCAAAATGCAGTGTCATATTCATCAGCTTCGATAACGAAAAATGGGGTAGTGCCTAAGCGAGCCGATTCGCCAAAGTTTTCAGGCACGCCACCAATTAAGTAGCCTGGAGATAGGTCGTTGTCCTCAAGTAGCCATGCCAATAAGCTGCTCGTGGTAGTCTTGCCATGAGTGCCCGCAACAGCCAATACCCATCGACCTTGAAGCACATGTTCACCAAGCCATTGAGCCCCTGATGTGTAAGCAAGCCCCTGATCTAATACTGCTTCAAGTTCAGGATTACCTCGAGAAATGGTATTGCCGACAATAACGACGTCGACGTTTTCGGGGATATTAATGGCTGAATACCCTTCAAAGAGTTCAACCCCAAGCGCCTCTAATTGAGTGCTCATTGGCGGGTAGGTATTCGCATCAGAGCCTGTTACGGTCATGCCGAGATCTTTTGCGAGTCTCGCAACGCCGCCCATAAACGTGCCGCAAATTCCGATAATGTGAATATTCATTTTAGTCCGTTGGGTTTTTAAGGCTTAATTGGCTTGTTGCTGGGCGGCTTCTTTCGCTTGTTCAATCGCTGCAGCGATTTTTTCAAACTCGAGCAATATCTCCGTTTGAAACTTCGGCATAAGAATCACCACTAGTAAGTAGCCAGCCGCGTTGTAGGCAACAGTGAGCAAAATCGCCATCAGTGTAGAGCAATCGAGCGCTGATCGTAAAATAACGATCATTAAGTAAAGCGACCATATCATCAAGAAGAGAATCGTCAGCTGTACGAACGGGATCACAGCTGCGACTAGGATCGCGATTGACATCAAAAGCGTCACGCCAAATAGAGCGGTGATCGTCTGAACAAAACGGTTATCTTTTTGTTTGCTCTTCAGTAAGGCATAGATCAATCCAAGTTCGCCGATAATCGAAAGCACTGCGTAAAACGCTGGACTAGTCAAAGACTCCATTTGCGAATAAGAATAATACCGAAGAAAGATCATCGTCATAGTTAAGACGATCGCGGTTTCTAAGCTGTAATTTAGGTCGGCAGGCTGACGTTTTCGCAGCGCTATCTCGTATAACTGATTAATGATTTGCATGAAACAATGCGGTATTGATGTAAATGACGCCAATAATACTAAAGGCTAGGGTTTGAGAAGCAAAATTATTATTTGAATAGCCCAGTTGCTGGGCGCATGTTAGCATCATCAAACTAAAACATAAGAAGTGTTACCAAAAAAAATATGAATCACCTGATCGAGGAGCAGCATCAGCTCACGGAGTTAGAGCCCCAGTTTAAGCAACTTGGAGATCAATCGGGTGTGGTCGCGGTCGATACTGAGTTTTTACGAGAGAAAACCTACAACGCCAAGCTGTGTTTGGTGCAGTTGGGTATTGGTGAACATCAGTATTGTATCGATGTTTTAGCCATTGATGATCTATCGTCGCTAACCGCTTTGTTCGCTGATGAGAGGGTTCTCAAACTTTTTCATGCAGCGCGGCAAGATATGGAGGTTATTTATCAAACCTTAGGCGTGCTGCCAAAGCCGATATTTGATACCCAGCTTGCCAGTGCCTTTTGTGGTGGCGACATGCAACAAGGTTATGGTGCCATGGTGCTTGAACGCACTGGCGTTGAGCTTCCCAAAACTCAATCAAGAACTGACTGGACTCGCAGGCCCTTGTCGGCCGACCAAATTGAGTACGCGGGCGACGATGTGGCTCATTTAGAAGAGCTGTATCGCCAAACGAAAGAGCTACTAGAGCAAAGAAATCGCTTTGATTGGTATCAAGAGGAGATTGAAAGTTACTATGAGCTTGATAAATACGTTATTGATCCGGCGCTCGCATACAAACGATTATCGGGCGGCAACTTAAAGATCAAGCAGCAACATGTGTTAAAAGCCTTAGCCGAATGGCGCGAGGCAACAGCTCAAAAGCGAGATATCCCAAGGTCTTGGGTTATGCGCGATGACAAGCTGTATGATTTAGTGATGCAACAACCCAAAACCGAGCAAGCGATAAAAGATTTGGGCGTTTTTGGCAGAAAGTCGGTTGTTTATTTGGCTCCCTTAGCACTTGAAATTATGGGCAGTGTTAAAGCTTCTGAAGAGCGTTTATGGCGCAAAGTAGACCCGCTAACAAAACAAGAAAAAAGCCTGTGCAGTGATTTAATGAAGCGTCTCAAGTCGATATCAGAAGAGCTTGAAGTTGCGCAAGCCTTATTGGGTACGCGCAAAGATATTGAGAGCTTATATCGTCATCGGCAATCAAAGAAATTGCTTAAAGGTTGGCGAGAAAAAGCCGTTGGCGACGTGCTGTTAGCGCGGTTGCGTGAGTTAGAATCCTAAGATTTAAGTACTTAAATAATGCTATTAAGGTTATGATTTTAAAAGACTTTAGTGGATACTTGGATTGAAATATTTGATTTGAAGAAAAGCATTCAGTTTCCATTCAGCATTGTTTGCGTAAAGTGGCTCCATCGAAACTACCATTTAGGTAACTTTAGGAGTCTCACTATGACTAAGCAATCATTGAAAAATAAGTCTAAAACCAGAATCGCTGTTTCAGTAATGGCTGCAATCAGTATTGCAACAGTGGCTTTGCCAGCATCTGCTGCCAAGTATCGAAATAGTTATGACAATTCTAGTTATGACTATGCGCGGGTAGTGAGCGTGGATCCGCTAATTGAAACCTACCAAGTTAACCAGCCAGTTGAGCATTGTTGGAATGAGCGTGTGGCATATACAGATGATTACTACGACCGTTCACGGCATTATTCATCACGTAGCAAAAGCCGCACACCTGATGTTATAGGTGCCATTATCGGTGGTGTAATCGGTAATCAGGTAGGCAAGCGCGGAGGCGGTAAAGCTAGAGATGTAGCCACGGTAGCCGGCGCAGTTTTAGGCGGTTCAATCGGGCGTGACGTTCGAAATCAGCGTAAATACAACGAACGCTACTCAAATAGGTATGACGATCAGCGCCACTCTACTCGCTATGAAACAGTGCAGCAATGTGAGTTAAAAGACTCGTACGTCACCAAAGAAAGAGTAGTAGGTTACGACGTAGGCTATAAGTATAAGGGCAAGATCTTTTACTCAAAGTTTGATCAACATCCAGGTGACCGAGTGAAAATTAAGGTTTCTGTTCGCCCGGCATAATCACCTAGACCTAAATTCGGGGGCATGCACTCTTTACTCAGATCAGGTTTGCAATTGTAGGAACACTGCAAACTGGGTTTGACAAAAAAGAGTCATGCCCTACACTTAAACTCAATTAAATCGGCGGTACACTCTACTTTTAACCATGGCTCTTCTTAATTCAAAAAATTGGCTAATTGGAATCACCTTTATTGGTGCGGTCATCGCGATGACTCCGGTTTCTAATGCCGATGCCTTTGGAGGCCATGCTTGGAGCCGAACTAAAGACGGTCTTCAGGGACAGGTTTATACACGGAGCTATCAAAAGGGTGGCAAAGAGTCTTTGCGTTCGCGCGAATATTCTCAGAGCGGAAAAGTACGTTCTCGCAGCGACGTAATTCGAGAAGTTAAACGTCGACACCCAAATGCTGAGATTCTTCGTATCAAGCTCGACGAACGCTCGATGGTCTACCGAGTTCGGGTTTACCTTTCAAATGGCGTGGTCAAGGTTGTCACAGTCAGCGCCAGACGATAAGTCTTAGAGCCCACATAGCCGTTATCGAAAACGTTAAACCATAAAACTATGCGCATTCTAATTGTTGAAGACGAACTAAGCTTACAGCAACAACTAGCCGACACCTTACGCGACAACGACTATGTTGTTGATGTGGCCAGTGACGGAGAAGAGGGCTTGTATTTTGCTAAAGAATACCCAGTTGACCTAGCAATCGTTGACCTTGGCCTACCAAAGCTTGATGGCGTTGAGCTGATTAAGCAGCTTAGAGCAAGCGGCAAAGCTTACCCTGTGCTTATATTGACTGCGCGAAGTCGTTGGCAAGAGAAGGTAGAAGGCTTGGAAGCCGGTGCCGACGATTATTTAACCAAGCCGTTTCACCCTGAAGAGATGTTGGCCCGTCTCAAAGTACTACTTCGGCGCGCTGTTGGGCTTGCCGACAACACACTGGTTTGCGGCCCGATCAAGATTGATACCTCATCTAAACAACTCTTTATTGAGGATCGAGCGGTGACGATTACTGCCTATGAATACCGCCTACTCTCGTATTTGATGATGCATACTGGCAAAGTTATTTCGAAACGCGAACTCGTTGACCATATTTACGAAGAAGACGACGACCGTGATAGCAATACGATCGAAGTGTTTATTCGGCGTTTGCGTAAAAAGCTTGATCCGGACGGCAGTTTGAAGCCGATAGAGACGCAACGAGGGCGCGGCTACCGCTTTAGTATTGCCCGCAGCGTTGTTTCTTAATTTTGTCGCCAATGGGTATTGGCTAGGCTTGCTTTGGATAATTCTAGTTTGGATAGCTATAGATTTGATAAATATCGTTCAGATAAAACAGAGGCTAAGCTTTAGTGTA
Organism: uncultured Arenicella sp.; assembly: GCA_937918955.1. Lineage (GTDB taxonomy): Bacteria > Pseudomonadota > Gammaproteobacteria > Arenicellales > Arenicellaceae > Arenicella. Next base: position 69,330 of record CAKZRZ010000014.1, on the reverse strand, counting down.
TTCCCTGCGCCGTAGGCTACTAACCACCGCCACCATATTGCTCTTACTGTTTTTGGGGGGGATGACATTCGCGCTCAATCGCGCATTCGAAGACAGTGTTCTGAGTAATGCCGAAGACAATTTACGCAACCAAATTCTTCTATTGATCGCCAATATCGATGTTATTGAGGGCGAGTTGATGGTCCCCAATGCGTTGCCTGAGCCGCGTTTCGCGCAGATGGACTCGAGTTTGTTCGCGCAAATAAGCCGGTCAAACTCTATTCAGGAAGATGCGGCCGCATCTGAAAACAAGTCTACAAACAATAGCTCCAATCCGCCCTCAGTATTGTGGAGGTCGCCGTCCTTGCTCGACATGCAACTGCCAACAATGGACTCCTCCGTTGGCGTATTTAGCTTTACTAAACGACTCGATTGGCGAGAGCAACCTGCCAGTTTTGCAACCTCACTAACGCTTGAATGGCAAACTGACGATGGTGTTATGCCCTTAACAGTCAGTGTTGCTGAGCATTCATCAAATTATACAAAACGCCTACGGCGATATCAGCGGCAGGTGAGTTTCGGCTTATTGCTAACTGGCGGTGTATTGATCGCCTTATTGCTGGCCTCACTTGGTTGGGCGCTTAAGCCTTTACAACGTGTTACTCGACAAGTGGCACAAATTGAAGCCGGTGATCGAGAGCGCTTTGATGAGGATTATCCTATAGAAGTCAGTCGCTTAACGCAGAATCTTAATCAGCTTTTGAATTTTGATGAACAGCGAATCACTCGTCAGAAAGAGGTGCTTGGTAACCTAGCGCACAGTTTAAAAACACCGATTGCAGTGCTCAAAGGGCTCAAATACTCACGCGACGTTTCAGTAGATGCGCAGCGGCAACTCGAGACTATGCAATCGATCATCGACTACCAGCTTCAAAGTGCGTCAACAGTCGGTCGCCGCCGCTTTGCAAGGCCGATTGAAATAACAGAGATTACTCGCCAAATGGTGAATACCTTGCAAAAACTACACGCTGACAAACACATTGATTGTGAGTTGGATATTGCAGAAGGTGTATTATTTTTTGGTGATCAAGGCGACTGGATGGAGCTCTGTGGCAACCTTCTTGATAACGCATTTAAATGGACTTCTAATAAGGTGCAGGTGCGAGTACGTAATCTTGAGGGCGATGAGCTTGATGTCGATAACTCTCGTAGAAAAAACATTCAGTTGCGGGTTGTCGATAATGGCGTTGGTATAGACGATCAGCTTAAGGCAACTATAGCCGAACGAGGTGTTCGACTGGACAGTCAGACGCCCGGTCATGGTTTGGGCTTACACATCGTAAAAGGAATAGTTTATGCGTACAGCGGCGACCTTACAATTACAGACCCACTTGAACACAAAGGAACCTGCTTCACAGTTGTTTTACGTTGATAACTTTTCGCCTGGTCGGCTGTGAAGTGAGTCAGTGCAATCTGAATATCTAGGGAAAAGTAAGGCCTTTTTGCCCGGCATAATTTCGTAGCTAACTACGCGTTTAAAAACGAGCAAGTGCCTTTAGCAATCAGGAAATGTGTAAGGAGTAATGTTTGAAACGTGGTGAAAATGCCAACTGTTATACGACTTGGAGCTGGCAAAACGCATAAGGAGATAAGGTTTAGAGTGTCGAGCCGTACCCAGAAGATAGGGGTAGGGGCATGCTGGATACGACTCGCTCTAAATGAGGTTTGCGCGAAAACCTCTGGTTCAATTTGTCACATTGGCGACATTAAAGCAAGCATCAATATACTAAATGCTGTTTAATTGCCATCGTATCTTAGGTTCTAAATTAACTAAGTTAGACAAGTGCTTGATAACAGATTTAGAGATTCCATGCTCACATTGAAACTGATATAAACTATAACGGCGTTATTCTAACGATAACTTCTTTAGAAGTTATGATTAACAAGGCGTCTATAGCGACTAAACCTGCTGTTAATCTCAGCAAGATTGTTAAGTATTAAGATAGATTACTAAGAAATTATTAAGAGAGAATTAGATATGGCACTTCCCAACGTTTTTCAAAACCTTCAATTGCCGGTGATCGCGGCGCCGATGTTTATTCTGTCGGGCAAAGAAATGGTGATCGAGCAATGCAAGGCCGGTATTGTCGGATCTTTTCCTGCGCTGAATGCTCGAGGTGAAGGTGAGTTTGAAAAGTGGCTCCAAGAAATCACCGAAGAGTTAGACAAGTACAACCAAACAAATCCAGACTCTCCAGCAGCGCCGTTTGCGGTTAATCAAATCGTGTTTAAAAGCAACGAGCGTTTGTACGAAGATATGGAATTGTGTGTGAAGTACAAAGTGCCAATCATTATTACTTCATTAGGTGCTAATGAAGATGTAAATTCGGCCGCTCATTCTTACGGTGGAATTGTGATGCATGATGTTATTAATCAGCGCTTTGCCCGTAAGGCGATCGAAAAGGGCGCGGATGGCTTGATCGCAGTCGCCGCTGGCGCCGGCGGTCACGCGGGTGCTTTATCGCCATTTGCCATTATTCAAGAAACACGCGAATGGTTTGACGGGCCACTAGCACTTTCAGGTTGTATTGCCTCGGGTGACTCAGTGTTAGCAGCGCAAGCTATGGGCGCCGATTTTGGGTATATTGGGTCAGCATTTATTGCTACAAAAGAAGCGAACGCCGCGCAAGAATACAAACAAATGGTTGTTGATTGCGACGCTAAAGATATCGTTTATTCTGACTACTTCACTGGCGTGTCAGGCAACTATTTAAGCCCAAGCATTGAAGCTGCTGGTATGGACCCCGCAAATCTTCCAAAGGGCGATATTGCGGCTATGCAAAAACTCACTGACCAAAGCTCTGATGCAAAAGCTTGGAAGGACATATGGGGCTGTGGCCAAGGAATTGGCGCAATTGACGAAATTCAGACGGTTTCTGAGCGCGTAGCGCAATTAAAATCGGAATACAATGACGCAAAGCGCAGAATTATCGGTTAGAACACTGTTCAGTCTATGAATTTGGGCCTGAATTTATTAATATTCTGGCCTCTTATTGGCTTACCTATCGATATTTAGGAGGGTAAGCTTATTAACTCGTGTTCAAACACAATAAAAATATAAAGGAGCAAGGCATGAAATTAGTCACCGCCATTATTCGCCCGTTTAAACTAGACGATGTTAAAGACGCACTTTCTGCAATTGGTGTAATGGGCATGACCGTGTCTGAAGTGAAAGGTTTCGGTCGTCAGAAGGGCCATACCGAGATTTATCGAGGTGCCGAGTATGCGATTGACTTCATTCCTAAAACGAAAATCGAAGTAGCGGTAGCCGATGACGTGCTTGATAAGGTTATCGATGCGATCGTTGAATCAGCAAAGGGCAATAAAGTTGGTGACGGTAAAATTTTCATCACACCGTTAGACGACGTAGTACGTATTCGCACCGGTGAAACGGGCAACGAAGCGATTTAGCCGCTTGGCTGCTTTAGAACCTTTCAAGGTAGGGCAGGCTAGACTTTATCTTCCAATAACAGGTGTTTACTGAGGAATACCTATAAAAACAAAAATATAATTTAGGAAAACTATAATGAAATTACGTGCACTGCTAGCAACGGCGTTAGCGTTCACGGCCATGCCAATGTCGGCAATGGCTGATCAACTTGATACAGGTGATACCGCCTGGATGTTGACTTCTTCGGCACTGGTACTGTTCATGCTACTACCAGGCTTGTCTCTTTTTTATGCTGGTCTTGTTCGTACCAAGAATGTGCTTTCAGTATTAATGCAGTGTTTCACCATCGCGTGCGCAATGTCACTGCTTTGGTTCGCGGTTGGCTATAGCCTCGCATTCAGCGGCGATGGCGCCTTGATCGGCAATCTAGACAAAGCCTTTTTAAGCGGCGTTACATTTGATTCTATGAACGGCACCATCCCAGAATCGGTCTTCGTGGTTTTTCAAATGACCTTCATCATGATTACCCCAGCTCTGTTTGTTGGCGGTTTCGCTGAGCGAATGAATTTTGCTGCTATGTTGATTTTCTCAGTATTATGGGGCCTGCTCGTTTACGTACCTGTTACCCATTGGGTTTGGGGCGGCGGCTGGCTAGCCGAAAAAGGCTTGCTCGATTTCGCCGGGGGTACCGTAGTGCATGTAACCGCCGGTGTTAGCGCCTTGGTAGCCGCAATCGTAATCGGCAATCGCAAAGGTTTTCCTGAGAAGCCAATGACTCCACACAGCTTAACCTTAACGGTTGTTGGTGCAGGCATGCTCTGGTTCGGCTGGTTTGGCTTTAATGGCGGTTCAGCCGTTGGCGCAAATGGCGGAGCGGGCATGGCAATGTTGGTAACGCACTTAAGCGCGGCAGCAGGTTCTTTAGCTTGGATGACCATCGAGTGGATTCGCTTTAAAAAGCCAAGCGTACTAGGCATCGTAACTGGTATGGTTGCTGGCCTTGGTACTATCACACCTGCTTCAGGCTTTGTTGGCCCGGTTGGAGGTGTTGTTATTGGTCTCTGTGGTGGTACGGTTTGTTACTTCGCCACACAAATGATTAAAAGTGGTTTTAAGATTGACGACTCCCTAGATGTTTTCCCCGTTCATGGAGTGGGCGGTGCATTGGGTACCATTATGGCCGCAGTGTTTGTTTCAGCGGCTTATGGCGGAGTTGGTTATGCTGACGAAATGGGGCTTACAAGCCAACTCGGTGTGCAAGTGCTTGGTGTTGTTGCCACCGGTGCATACGCAGCGATCGTATCCTTTATTCTATTGAAATTGATCGGCTTATTGACGCCATTGCGTGCTGGTGAAGAAACCGAGCAACAAGGTTTAGACATAGTGCAGCATGGTGAAACAGGCTACAATATATAGGTCGATTTTGAGGCCTTGGGTTTTGAGACCTTGGGTTTTGAGACCTAAGTTGCCTTGTTACTAATTTGGCCAATGTGCATTGGTCTAAATAAGAGAGGTTGGCCTAGCCAGCCTCTTTTTTTGCCTGAATATTAGTTTCAACGCAGCGTGAAAATTAAAGTGAGCCCTACGGTAATCAATGCTACACAAAATGCTTAGACAACTACTTACCTTAATCGCTCTTTCAGCGTTTGTTGGTGATGCACATGCAAATGATTATCAAGATGGTTTGATTGCTTATCTTGACGGTAATTACTCGCTTGCTCAAAAGCACTGGCTAAGCGGAGCTCAAAAAAAAGACGCCAAGTCAATGTTTAACCTAGGTTTATTGCATGAGCAAGCCAAAGTAAATGGTGCCAGCATCGACAAAGCAATGAACTGGTTTTCATTGGCTCACGACAATGGTTACCCCGCTGCTGCATATCATATGGCTCAGCGGATGTTGGACCGCGGTGGTTCTGATGACGAGGCCATTAGCTTGATAAATAGTGCGGCGCAACAAGGTTATGCGCCTGCGCAGCGCTATTTAGGTGTTCCAATGGGCGCTAAAACAGTTGATACCCGAGCAAATCAACAGGTGCCTGAGAAACAACAAGATTCATCTCAGACAGAGGTAGATGATTTAGCTTGGATTTCGCGACAGCCATCAGACAATTGGACAATTCAATTGCTGGCTTTTACCGATCAAAGCAAAGTAGATCGCTTTGTGACGGAACATGGACTAACAACAGGGGCTGGCTACTATACCGAAAAAGTAAATGGCGAGGTTTTCTATAAGCTTGTCTATGGTTCTTTTGATTCCAAGGATAAGGCTGATTTTGCTCGGCAAAACCTCAGCCCTGGTATGGCGGAGCACGGCCCTTGGTTGCGTCAGTGGGCGAGTGTGCAAAAAGCTCTAAAATGAGTATGGTTTGGCCTTAAACCTGTTGTTCTCAGGTGATTAGATACCTAGTTTATATCGTCATTTTCAGGTATCTTTCGAGTCTGAAAATCAGCCTCCATAAAAACCCAACTTTTAACCTCTCGTAGCGCTAAGCATCATGGAACTTAACCCTTTATTCGAACAAGCTAAAGACCTCGGTCAGCGCAGCGCGTTGCTCAGGGGGTATCTTTGACTACGATAGCAAGGCCGAGCGCTTAGAAGAAGTGATGCGCCAAATGGAAGACCCTAGTATTTGGGAAGACCAAGAGTTCGCGCAGAAACTAGGGCAAGAGAAAGCATCGTTAGAAAAAATTGTTAAAACACTGCAACGCGTTGATAGCGGTGTAGGCGAGTGTGCTGAAATGCTCGAATTGGCCGCTGAAGAGCAAGACCAAGATCTTGCCGATGAAGTGAGTGCTGATCTTGATGCGCTTGAGGCTGATTTGGCTGTGTTGGAGTTTCAACGCATGTTCTCAGGCCCAATGGACGCCAATAACGCCTTTATCGATATTCAGTCAGGCTCGGGCGGCACTGAAGCTCAAGATTGGGCGAATATGATTTTGCGGATGTATCTTCGTTGGGCTGATGCACAAGGCTTTAAGGCGGATATCATCGAATTATCTGAGGGCGACGTAGCTGGAATTAAAAGTGCTACCGTCAAGATCGCTGGGGAATACGCTTTTGGCTTTTTACGCACCGAAACAGGTGTTCATCGTCTTGTGCGTAAGTCTCCGTTTGACTCGGGAAGCCGGCGGCATACTTCGTTTGCGTCTCTGTTCGCTTACCCTGAGATTGACGATCGCGTAGAGGTGGACATTAACCCGGCTGATTTACGCATCGATACATACCGTGCAAGCGGCTCAGGCGGCCAGCATGTTAATAAAACCGATTCGGCGGTACGAATTACACATGAGCCGACTGGCATTGTCGTACAATGTCAAAGTGATAGATCGCAGCATCGTAATAAAGACTCGGCGATGTCGATGTTAAAGGCTCGGCTGTACGAGCATGAGATGCAAAAGCGACGATCCGACCAACAAGCAGTAGAAGATGAAAAGTCTGATATCGGTTGGGGCTCGCAAATTAGATCATACGTACTTGATCAATCGAGAATTAAAGATTTAAGAACCAGTGTCGAAACCGGCAATACTCAAGCCGTGTTAGATGGTGATTTGAACCAGTTTATTGAAGCAAGCCTTAAACAAGGCTTGTAAGAAAATTATCGGCTTGCAGCGATCTTCGCCTAAGCCTATTAATTTGAAAGACAAGATATTTAGAAATAAGAACTTAGACAAATAGAATACCGTGAGCGATAACAATACACCTGATCAGCCTCAAGTTGATGAAAACGAACTAATCCGCCAACGCCGTGAAAAGTTAGATGCTTGGCGCGAGGCAGGTCAAGCCTACCCAAATACGTTTAAACCGAGTGATTTAGCGAGCGATTTAATCGAAAAGTACTTGCCGCTTGATAAAGAAGCGCTTGAGGAAATGGCAGTTGAAGTTGCCGTAGCTGGTCGCTTAATGAGTCGCCGCATTATGGGTAAAGCGAGCTTCGCGCATGTGCAAGATCGAAGCGACCGCCTTCAAGTTTATGTCACTCGCGATGCCTTACCCGAAGGCTTCTACAACGAAGAGTTTAAGAAATGGGATATCGGCGATATCGTCGGTGCCAAAGGCGTACTGTTTAAAACCAATAAGGGTGAGTTGAGTGTTAAAGTGTCGCACATCGAGTTATTGGTTAAATCCCTGCGTCCGCTGCCTGATAAATTTAGTGGCCTTAAAGACAAAGAGATGTCTTATCGTCAGCGCTATGTAGATTTAATTACTAACGAAGAAAGCCGTAAGGTTTTCACAACACGATCTAAAATAGTAAGTTTTATTCGTAACTTTTTGATTGAAAAAGAATTTTTGGAAGTCGAAACGCCGATGATGCAAGCCATCCCAGGTGGTGCAGTGGCGAGACCGTTTGTGACTCACCATAATGCTTTAGACATGAAGTTGTTTCTACGCATTGCGCCAGAGTTGTATTTAAAGCGTCTTGTAGTAGGCGGTTTTGAGCGTGTTTTTGAGATCAATCGTAACTTCCGTAATGAGGGTTTGAGTACTCGGCATAACCCAGAATTCACTATGTTGGAATTCTACCTCGCCTACGCTGATTACAATGATTTGATGGACATCACCGAGGAAATGTTTAAAGGCATTGCGCAGTCGGTCACCGATGAAGGCATTGTGAGCTATCAAGGTCAGGATATTGATTTTAATAAGCCTTTTAGACGTATGACGGTGGCCGAATCAATATTGCACTTTAATCCTAGCTTGAGCGAGGCTGATTTGAAAGATCGAGCTAAGCTAGCTGATTATGCGGAGTCTTTAAAGGTGCAGATCAAAGACTCATATGGGCTTGGCAAGGTACAAATTGAAATCTTTGAGAAAACAGTTGAAGATCGTTTGGCCGAACCGACGTTCATTACTGCGTATCCGGTAGAGGTGTCGCCTTTGTCGCGCCGCAACGATGAAGACGATTTTGTCACTGACCGTTTCGAGTTGTTTATTGCCGGTCGTGAGATCGCCAATGGTTTCTCGGAGCTGAATGACCCAGAAGATCAAGCCGAACGCTTTCAAAATCAGGTTGCTGAGAAGGACGCAGGCGATGATGAGGCCATGCACTTTGATGCCGACTATATCCGCGCGCTCGAGTACGGTATGCCTCCAACGGCGGGCGAGGGAATTGGTATCGATCGAATGGTAATGCTGTTTACCGACAGCCCGTCGATTCGTGATGTATTACTTTTTCCTCATATGCGGCCCGAAGTTGACTAGCTTTCTTTATAAAGAGTTATCTAACCAATCTCAGTAGCGAAGGAATGGCAAAAACTAACTTACCTTTGATGATTGGCTCGCGATATTCGCGTGCCAAGCGTCGAAATGGATTTATCTCCTTTATCTCCGCGATCTCGATTTTGGGCGTAGCCATTGGTGTCTGGGTGCTAATTTCGGTCATATCAATTATGAACGGTTTTGGCAATGAGTTGCGCGGTCGAATTCTTGACGTTGCGCCACATGTAACCGTAACTGGGCAGGGCAATCGATTAAAAGACTGGCAGGCTCTAACTGATACTATTGATGCTCAATCAGAAGTATTGGGTCGTGCGCCGTATATTTACGCTCAAGGCTTGCTCACCTTAAATGGTCAGGTCACCGGTTCCCTAGTTAAAGGTGTATTGCCAGAGGAGGAGCTTAAGGTTTCTGAGATTGCTAAACATATGGATGTTGGCAGTTTTGAAATGTTGCAAAAGGGCCGCTATAACGTTGTGCTAGGGCGAGGGTTGGCTAATAAAGTCGGTGCCGCTCTTGGAGACAAAGTTACTTTTATTTCTCCACAAGGTCAATCTACTCCGGCAGGCCTGATGCCGCGCTTGCGTCGATTTACTGTTGTCGGTGTGTTCGGCGATATAGGTCCAGATGGCTTCGACAGCACTTTGGCTTACATACACATGGCCGATGCGGATAAGTTATATAAGTTTCGCGGCGCGGTCAGTGGAATACGCGTTAAATTAGATGATCCATTTCTAGCACGAGAAGTAACGGCGGAAATTGCCGACAAACTTGAGTATCGCTTTTATGTAGATAACTGGACTACTCAGCACAAGAGCTTCTTTCGAGCCCTAGAATTTGAAAGACGGATGGTGTTTATTGTCTTGTTTCTAATTGTCGCAATCGCTGCGTTTAATATCGTCTCGACCCTAATTATGGTCGTTACCGATAAGCGAGCTGATATCGCAATTCTGCGTACTCTTGGACTTTCACCAGGCAAAGTAATGGGTATCTTCTTTGTGCAGGGCGTAACTTCGGGAGTGATCGGCACCCTGGTAGGTGCTATAGCAGGGGTGCTGACCGCACTTAATTTGTCGACCATCATCGCTTTTATTGAGGGTATGGTGGGTCACGAGGTGCTACCTGCGAGCGTTTATATTGTTACGGACTTTCCAGCAGAATTGCGCTGGAATGATGTAATCATTGTTGTAAGTACGTCCGTCATTCTGTGTATGCTCGCAACGCTTTACCCCGCTTGGAGAGCCTCTAGAACTCAGCCAGCCGAAGCGCTGCGCTACGAATAGGGAGCATAGTATATGAGCCAATCAGGAATTTTGCATTGTCAGCAGCTGGGCATGACCTACACCGAAGGCCCGAATGATGTTGAAGTTTTGTCGAATATCAACCTATCGATTGAACAGGGCGAACGCATTGCTATCGTCGGCGCGTCTGGGTCGGGTAAAAGTACTTTGTTGCATTTACTGGGTGGCTTAGATCTGCCAAGCACAGGTTCGGTTTGGGTCGATGGTCAGGAATTGTCGGGCATGTCAGACAAAAAGCGTGGACTTATTCGTAACCAATACCTCGGCTTTGTGTATCAGTTTCATCATCTATTGCCCGAATTTACGGCAATCGAAAATGTCGCGATGCCGTTGTTGATACGTGGTGAAGATACGTCGGTAGCGAAAGCCAAGGCATCTCAACTTCTCGAGGAAATTGGTTTGTCTCATCGACTTGAGCACAGGCCTGTCGAACTTTCTGGTGGCGAGCGTCAACGCGCGGCGATTGCAAGGGCGTTGGTCAGCGAGCCTAATGTCGTTCTTGCCGATGAACCTACCGGCAATCTAGACGAGAATACCGCTCAGAGTGTCTTCGAAATGATGATGGCTTTAAATGAACGCATCGGCACTGCCTTGGTAATGGTCACCCATGACACAGGTTTAGCGAATAAGATGGATAAACGATATCATTTGGAGTTGGGGACGCTCACCCAGAGTTAAATTAGTGCGGCTGGCAAAGCTCTAACTAGAGTTTTCAGCGTTCTTGCGTGCAAGGCGCAGTTTTTGTCGGCGCTTCCATCTCTCGCGTACTTGAGAGCGCCAAATAAAGCTAATAGTAAAATGTACTGACACACTCAATGCTATGCCGACAATCAAGCAGCCCATCCAAAGAGCAACATAATGCCAGCCTAACTGAAATATGGTGATTTCCTGAAGCGATACTGGTTCGATTTGCAATATCTTTGCGCCCAGCAAATAACAAGGAGTGTAAAGCGGGATCCAAGTAACCGGGTTTGAGATCCAAATTCCAGCAATCGCAAATGGTAGATTACCTCGCATCAATGCGGCTAGAAAAATCGCAGGGACCATTTCAAAGGGCATCGGAAGAAAGGCGCAAAAAATTCCAATTGCCACCCCTTTTGCCGTACTCTGGCGGTTGAAGGTCCAGAGTTCCTGTTGTTTTAGGCTATCACCAAAAATATGCAAATATCGATACTGCTGTATCTCTTTTACGGTTGGTAAATGTTTGCGTAGGTTTTTGAAAAACTTCAATTAAGATCGGTGTTTTAGGCAGTGATGTCTAGTGTCCGTATTATATGCATTCCATGTGAGGAGTGTTATGATACTTCGCTAACAGGGATTAAATTTGCTTTAAGTAAGCTACTGTTTTTGCCAAAAAACCTCGAGCCAGTTCATAAGGAGTGACTCACGCTCGATTTTTAGACCAAAAGCGTTCGAGCGCATACTGTTTTATCCATGACTGAATTAAGCACATAAGGAGATGTTGCGTGGTGATCAATTTTAGATTTGGTGTAGAAGCCCAGTTTGTGCGCAGCGCAATGTCGAGTTCAGGGGCCTGCCTTTTTGCATTCTTTGTTGGCGTAAGCTCTAGCTTGGCGTTTGCTAAATTACCCGTTTTACCCAGCTCTCAATTTCTACTAGCGGTCATCGCTTTTTTAGTCTTGTGTTTTACCGTGTTGAGGCCCTTGGCATTTTTCTGCTTGGGCCTCCTTTGGATGTGCTTTAACGTCGACCTCCACATAGATGACAGCTTTCCTGATGAGTTTGAACGCAAAGATATTAGTGTTGTAGGCACCGTTAGCTCACTGCCAATATCGAGAAGCGGTAACAAACGTTTTCGCTTCCACGTTGTGAAGTTTGAGAAACCTGAACTCGCGCATTTAAGTGGCCAAAAAATACAATTGAGTTGCTATCGATGTAAGTTCAATCTCAGGGCAGGTGAGCAATGGCGATTGACGGTTCGGCTAAAGCGTCCACATGGTTATGCAAGTTGGGGCGCGTTTGATTATGAGAAATATCTTTTTAGGCACCAACTCATTGCCAAAGGGTATGTGCGAGCAAAATCAGAGAATATCCGAATCAGCTCTTCTGACATCTCGCTTAATAGGTGGCGTGAGTCTATTAAAGATCAAATCCTCGCTATGCCATCGAGTGAAATAGGTGAAGATCAAGGGGTTGGTCGCAGCATTCTTCTCGCTCTGACGATTGGGGTGAAAACGGGTTTCACTCATACCCAGCAACAAGTTTTACAAGCTACTGGTGTGAGTCATTTAATGGCTATTTCAGGTTTGCATGTTGGCTTGGTGTTTATTGCGGTTAGCCGACTTTTTAGTATATTGCTTTGGCCTTTCGTATCTTTTTATAGGCGACATCCGCGACAGCAATTGTGCTTGGTTCCGGCACTTGCTGCAGCCGTGTGTTATGCGGCGATGGCCGGGTTCTCGGTTTCAACTCAGCGAGCCATTGTCATGCTTGTTGTCTATGTAGTGTGTAATTTTCTGGCTAGAGAAGCCAGTTTAAGTAAAGTCTTGCTCATTGCGATATTCGTGATTTTACTGCTAGACCCATTTTCAGTACTTGATGTTGGGTTTTGGTTGTCATGTGGCGCGGTAGCCGTAATCGCATTAATGTCAGAGGGCGCAAGCAAACTTTCCCTTCTTAAGCTGCAACCCATGCTTTGGATCGGTATGTGGCCCATGAGCATCCTTTTATTCGCGCAAGTGTCCTTGGTATCGCCTTTGGTTAATTTGGTCATGGTCCCGCTCTTTTGTACTGTTCTGATCCCATTGACTTTGCTTGCATTCCTACTGCTAATACTCGGGGCTGAACAGTTCAGCACTTGGTGTTTCGGCAAACTAAGTTGGGTTTATGATTTTGTATATAAATTATTGGAAGGGATAAGCCAGTACGGCTTCGCAAAGATTTACGCCACTCCATTGCTTTGGTGGCAATGGTGTCTAATAGCCATGCTCATCGTGTTGTGTATACCGCGCATCAAACAAATGGTGAAAGGTTTTACGACGCCTTTTATTCTTGTCACAAGTTCAGTTATTGGTGTTTTATTTGTTTCGCTACTCGGTAAGCCGGTTGAACACTTGAAGAGTGATGAGTTACGAGTGGCCTTATTGGATGTAGGACAAGGCTTGGCTATGGTATTCGAAACGCAGAATTCGGTAACGGTTTACGATACGGGGCCTAGGTATGGGAGCGGCTTTTCTACTGCCGAAGCCGTGTTGCTGCCGTATTTACGCAGGCGCGGAATTAGCAAGATAGATACCTTAGTGATAAGTCATGCTGACAATGATCATATTGGCGGTTTGAATGCTGTCCGAGGAGCCTTTGAGGTTGGCCGAGTTTTGACCAGTCGACTCGATAAGGTTAGCGATGCTATAGAATGTACGCGCGGCCAACGGTGGAGCTATGATCAGACGCACTATAGTGTACTAAGCCCTGATAGCGCCACGCCGAAGGGCAGTAATAATCGTTCATGCGTGATTATGATCGAGCACCTTGGACAGCGGGTTTTAATCTCCGGAGATATTGAAAAACAAGTTGAACACTATTTAGTTCGAACTGCGACTGACCGTTTAGCGGCGGATTTTCTGCTGGTTCCCCATCAAGGTAGTAAGACATCGTCGACTTCTGTATTTTTAGATGCGGTGTCACCAAACACAGCAATGCTTGCCGCGGGCTATAAAAATCACTATGGTCATCCTCATCCAAAAGTAGTCGCGCGATATCATGAACGAGGCATTAAATTACTGTCGACCATTGATAGCGGCAGCATTCTGCTTGTCATTAATTCTAAAGGTACAGGTGTCAGCAGGTTCCGGGAGCAGCAGCGACACTTTTGGAGCTATCAAAAAGTACCCAATCGGCGCTGAATCTTTGATAAACTTTGACGACTAAAAAAATAAATTACTTGCGGTTAATCCCTGACTCCTAGATCTTGATACATGGCAAGATTAGCTCGCTAACAAACAAGCGCCTTAATTCGAGGCGAAAAGGTATTCAATGTTTGAATTATTCAAAGCGGGCGGCCCGCTTATGTGGATCATCCTTCTTTGCTCACTGGTTGCGTTAACCATCATTTTTGAGCGATTACTGACTCTACGTACTAAGCAAGTTGCGCCAGCAAGTCTTCGTAAGCAAATCTTAGAATTGGCCAACTCTGGAAAAGTCACTCCCGAGAAAATCGAGGTGGTGCGATCCCATTCTCCATTAGGTGCTGTATTTGCTGGAGGCTTGGATAATATTCAATATGGTCCTGAAGCGATGCGCGAGGGCTTAGAAGAGACTGGCAAGCAAGTGGTCCATAAACTTGGCCGCTACTTGAATACACTGGGTACAATCGCCTCGATAACACCGTTGATTGGATTGCTTGGAACCGTCATCGGTATGATCAAGGTCTTTACGGCTATTACAGCGAGCGGAGTAGGCGACCCAACGGTTCTATCTGGTGGTATTTCTGAAGCATTGATCACTACCGCGGCGGGCCTTTCGGTTGGCATTCCATGCTTGATGTTTTACCGTCATTTTCGTGGTCGTATTAGTGAGCTTGCTGTGATTCTCGAAGAGAATGCACTGGCGCTTCTCGATTCCCAAAAGAGCTAAGCTATGAACTTTGGTCAATCTGACGAGCAGGATGAAACCGCTATTGAGCTAACACCTCTGATTGATGTGGTGTTTCTGCTGCTCATTTTCTTTATGATCTCGACGACGTTCACCAAAGAAACGTCGCTAAAAATTAACTTGCCTGAATCGAGTGGCGAAGCCATTGCGCAACAACCTTTGAGTGTCGAAGTTCAAATTGGTGCAGAGTCTCAATATGCGATTGCAGGTGATGGCGAAGGATCAGCGAAAGCGCTTATTAACTCCAATCGTGACACCTTGAAACGTGCTTTGGCTGAGTATCAGTCGCAGCAGCAATTGTTATTGATTATTCGAGCAGATCGTAAAGCGCCGCATGAAGCAGTGATTAAGGTCATGGATGTCGCTCAGGAACTAGGTTTGAGTAACGTAACGTTTGCTACTAAGCAGTTCAACGAGTAACTCGCTTAAATCATATTTTTGTGATCATTGAGAAAAAAACTCTAAGATCGCATACACTTACAGCATGCAAGACTCTCCAAATATCTTAGTGCCCGAGCTTGAATCAACTTCGAGCGAGTCCTCGCAAGCTGACGCTAGTAGCCCTAAGAATAAGTCATCTCGACAACGCGATATCCAAGTTCGTGCTACCTTGCTACGGCTGATGTCATACTTATTTCGACATAAGTTTTTGTTGTGCGTCGCGATCGTCTTTTTGATGGCAACTGGCGCGATTGAAGCATCGTTTGTAAAGTCGATCGATACCATTCTTAAAAGTGGCTTCTTAAATGGGGATGACTGGTTTGTACGCTGGTCTGGAATGCTATTGATGGGAGTGCTCGCTGCACGAGCCATCACTGGCTATATCGGCAACTACACAATGGCGAAGGCTGGGCGCTTGGTGATTTTCGAATTAAGGCGCGACATTTTTGGCAATATGATTTCTCTGCCATCGCCGTACTTCGATAAGAACTCTTCAGCGCAAACTATATCCAAGCTCATCTACGATGTTGAAACGACATCAGTGGCGATTACCGATACCCTGTCGATCATGTTCCGTGAATCATTCAAAGCGATTGGTCTGATTGCGTTTCTATTTTGGTCTGAATGGCGCTTAACCTTGATCTTTCTCTTAGTAGTGCCCTTGGTAGTGCTTGTTGCCGCCTATACAAATAAACGTTTTCGTAAAACCAGTAAACAGATACAAGGTTCAATGGGCGGCATTGGTCATACCGTCAAAGAAGCGGTCATTGGACATAAGGTGATCAAGGTTTATAACGGCCAGGCGCAAGAAGCTGAGAATTTTGCTAGGGCTAATGAGTTTAATTTGCAGCAAAATTTAAAGCGAGCAAAAGTATCCGCAGGCTTGGTACCACTGACCATGATTTTGGTCGCGCCGGCGATTGCATTGATTCTTTATATTTTCTTGAACTATCTGCGCACGGGGCCAGAGTCGGTGGTGCAATTTTCAACTTACATCATGGCCTGTTTAGCGTTGATGAGCCCTCTAAAGCGCTTGGCTAAGGTTAATGAGAAAATTCAAGTTGGGGTTACAGCAGCCGATAGCGTATTTGAAGTGATAGATGAGAAGCCTGAAGTTGATGAAGGCGAAGAATTGCTAGGTAATATCCAAGGTAGCATTGCTTTTGAAGGAGTCGAATTTAAGTATCGTGACGACGATGATGCCCCAGTTCTAGAGAATATTGATTTTTCTATTAAGCCTGGTGAACGTGTCGCGCTTGTAGGCTCATCTGGCAGCGGTAAATCAACCATCACCTCATTAATTCTTCGATTTTATAAGCCTCAACAAGGGCGAATTTTGATTGATGGCATAGACGTGAATCAACTTTGCTTAAAGGGCTTGCGATCACAATTCGCCTTAGTCAGCCAAGAAACCACTTTGTTCGATGATACGATTGGCCGAAACATCATGTATGGCATGGTCGATGAATATGACGAACAACGTCTTCAAGCTGCAATAAAAGCAGCACACGTAGACGAGTTTCTATCTGAGCTACCCTTAGGCATTGATACTATGGTAGGCGAAGGCGGCTTACGCTTATCTGGTGGTCAACGCCAGCGTGTTGCTATTGCCAGAGCCATTTATAAAAATGCCCCGATATTGATTCTTGACGAAGCGACGTCCGCGCTCGACAATAAGTCTGAGCGTTATGTTCAAGATGCCTTAGAAACGCTCATGAAAGGTCGCACCTCGATGGTTATTGCGCATCGCCTATCAACCATCGAGAGCGCCGATAAGATCGTAGTTTTAGAGAGAGGCCGGATTGTTGAACAGGGTTCACACAAGCGCTTACTCAAAAAGGGTGGCGTATACGCCGAGCTGCATAAGGCGCAATCTAACTCGCCTAAGAAAGGCTTCTTTTTTTGGAAGTGACGATTTAGGTATGGTATAGCCTTGCTAGATCTGCGCATGAGTTTTAAAGAATGAGTATTAAAAAGTCATTGCTAAAGAGTTGGTCGAAACCCAACGCTTTGACCACAGTTTTAAAACCTCTGTCGACTGTCTACAAGGGCGCTTTTGCGGCGCGTAAACAGGCTTTTAAGAGGGGGCTTTTTAGTAGCTATCGTGCGCCAATTCCCGTCGTTGTTGTTGGCAATCTTACCGTTGGCGGAACAGGCAAAACACCACTGGTGATTTATCTAGTAGAGCAACTCAAAGAACTCGGTTTTGCGCCTGGTGTTATCAGTCGCGGTTATAGCGGCGATGCGGATTCTTACCCGCTTGAAGTAAATCAAAACACCGCCGTCACAGAATGTGGTGACGAGCCCGCTTTGATTGTAAAGCGAACCGGAGTGCCAATGGCGGTTGGGCCTAATCGACAAGAATCGATAGAGTTATTGCTCTCACGACATTCCGTCGACATTCTTATTAGTGACGATGGTTTGCAGCACCTAGCGCTAGAACGCGATATAGAGGTCTGTTTGGTCGATGATACAGTGACACATCAAAACGAAGAGCTATTGCCTGCGGGGCCGTATAGAGAACCTTTATCACGCTTACTAACAGTCGATTTCATTGTGCGCCATGGTGGGTACGTCGGAAACGCAGAAAACCAATACACTATGGAATTGTCCCCCAGCGAACCTCAGCCTTTGCTCAATAGCAATACCGCGCCGTTTCCCTCGGGCGAACGAATTGAGGCAGTTGCCGGTATCGGCCAACCTCAGCGTTTCTTTGATAGTTGTCGAGCGCTTGGTTTGCAGATTAATGAACACAGCTTTGCTGACCACCATCACTTTGTTGCAAGTGATTTAGATTTTGGCGCAGCATCGGTGTTGATGACAGAAAAAGACGCGGTGAAATGTACCTCGTTTGCGTCGAGTAATCATTGGTATCTACCCGTCGATGCAGTATTAAATGACGGGCTTACTGAATCGATTGTTAAGAAAATCGGTGAACAAAACAGCGGTCATATTATTCACGGGAATATTCACGAGAACTAAATTATGGATAAGAAATTATTAGAAATGCTGGTGTGCCCAGTAACCAAAAGCGCTCTAGAATTTGATGAAGAGCGAAATGAGCTTGTCTCCTCGGTGGCGAAACTCGCATTCCCGATAAGAGACGGCATACCGGTATTGCTGGAAGACGAAGCGCGCGAGTTGGAGCCGAGCTAATGTCGTTTACCGTTGTCATACCTGCGCGTTACGCCTCGAGCCGCTTGCCAGGAAAGGCCGTGGCCGATATTCAGGGTGTGCCCATGATTGCCCACGTTGTTGACCGAGCAAGAGAATCGAGTGCCTCGCGAGTCATTGTCGCGACAGATGATCAACGAATTGCCGACGCCGTCGCCGACTATGATTGCGAAGTGTGCATGACCCGCGATGATCATGAGTCTGGTAGTGATCGATTGGCGGAAGTCGTTGAAAAGCTCGATATCAACGATGACGAAATAGTTGTGAACGTGCAGGGCGACGAGCCGTTAATCCCTGGCATGCTGATTGATCAAGTCGCAGCGGCGCTCGAAATAGCGGGCGATGCAGTGATGTCTACGGCCGCTCGAGCGATTGAAGAGCAGGCCGATATCGACAACCCTAATATGGTCAAGGTGGTGTTCGATCGAAACGGCCGCGCTTTGTACTTCTCACGTGCGCCGATTCCTTATGCGCGCGAAAAGCGCTTTTCTAACGCTTGGCATCACATCGGAATTTACGCATATCGCAGCTCTTTTCTTAAGCGATACGATCAATTAGCAAGCAGCGCTATTGAAGAAACGGAATGTCTGGAACAACTGCGTGTGCTTGATAACGGCGACGCTATCATGGTTGAGACGGTCGATTACGATACCGGTATTGGCGTCGATACGCCCGATGATTTAGAACGTGTACGTCGAATTATGGCCGGCAAATGATTAAGATTTTGTTCGTATGCATGGGCAATATATGCCGGTCACCGACAGCGCATGGAGTTATGCAGCATAAAATCGATCAGGCGAATTTATGCCATCGCTTCGAGATCGACTCGGCGGGTACTCACGCTTATCACGTTGGTGAGAAATCTGACTCAAGGTCGCGTGACAAAGCTGCGTCGATGGGCATTGATATGGAGTTTATTCGAGCGCGTAAGATATCGATAAATGACCATGATGAGTTCGATTACATTCTTGCTATGGATCATGACAATTTAGAGCTGATC
Organism: uncultured Arenicella sp.; assembly: GCA_937918955.1. GTDB lineage: Bacteria > Pseudomonadota > Gammaproteobacteria > Arenicellales > Arenicellaceae > Arenicella. The sequence goes on along the minus strand of CAKZRZ010000014.1, from coordinate 50,158 downwards.
AATTACTACGCCCCCGAGCATGGGCGGGCTCATGTTTCTCTCTTTCTAGACTTCGCCGTTAAACAAGGCTTGTGTGATCAAAATACGGTACCAGACCCTTACTATGGCGGAGCCAAGGGCTTTGACACCGTTTTCGAACTTGTTGATGCTGGCTGTGACGCTCTACTTAAACATTGCTTGCAAACATAGATGAGAACTATCAAATACATTGACGTCTGCGTTCATAGCCAAACCCTATTGGGGTTCAGCGAGAAACCAGATCAACGATCTGCTGATCTTGAGCAACTCGCTGATTTTCAATGCAAAGTTGCTACGGCTGCAAATGGAGTGGGCCAAGCTAACGGAAGCGAGTGCACTCCATTAGGACGCCACAGAATTCGCGCCAAGATCGGCGCAGGCGCTCCCCAGAACACAGTTTTTATTGGCAGAAGAGCAAGTGGTGAAGTCTATTCTGAAGATTTAGCTGCCAGCTTCCCTAAGCGAGACTGGATATTGAGCCGAATACTTTGGTTATGCGGTAATGAGACAGGCTTTAATCGTGGGGGCGACGTTGATACCCAGCGACGTTACGTTTACATGCATGGCGCACCAGATTCACACCCCATGGGAATACCAAGTTCTCACGGGTGCATTAAAATGAGAAATAGAGATATCATCTCGCTATTCGAAAAAGTGACGATTGGAACAATCGTCGAGATCAAGGAAAAACGATGACAGAACAAATCACGAGTAATGGTTCTAAACTACTGGCGCTTGGGCCAGTGATGGTCGATGTCGAAGGTTTACGTCTGAACGAGCCAGAGCGCCAACGATTGATGCACCCAAGTGTTGGGGCAGTCATTCTCTTTTCTAGAAATTATAAAGATAAACAACAGGTTACTAAACTAATCTCAGAAATAAAATCACTCAGAACACCCGCATTACTGATTGCCGTAGATCAAGAAGGCGGTCGCGTTCAACGATTTCAAAAAGAGTTCACACGCTTACCCGCAGCGCAAACCTTTGGTGACCTCTGGTCAAGCGATAAGCAAAAGGCTCCTATGGTGGCGTACGAGTCGGCCTATACAATGGCCTCTGAGTTGCTAGAAGTAGGCGTAGACTTTAGTTTCGCGCCAGTATTTGACGTCACTTCAAAGGAAAGTGATGTTATTGGCGATCGATGTTTTCACCCGAACCCAAACGCGGCAACCGAATTGCTTGGTGCTTATATTGACGGTATGCATGCTGCCGGCATGGTGGCTATCGCGAAGCATTTTCCTGGGCACGGAGGAGTTAGCGGTGATTCGCATCATTGTTTACCGCAAGATAATCGCTGTTTAGACGACATTCGCCAACATGACTTAGTGCCTTATATGAGTCTAGTTGACGAAATTCAAGGCGTTATGACCGCGCATGTGATGTTTGATCAATGCGATCAAAATATCCCAACGTACTCAAGCTTTTGGTTACAAGATATATTACGCGGTGAACTTGGCTTTGATGGGGTTGTTTTTAGTGATGACCTCACAATGCAGGGCGCAATAGATGCAAACTCAGACGACCATGGCTCGATTGTAGAGAGTGCGCAACGAGCGATATATGCGGGTTGCGATATGGTGCTCGTGTGCAATCAACCGAGCCTAGCCGATGAGTTGCTAGACGGTCTAGAGTTTGAGCCTAACGAAGTGCTATCCGCTAAATTGTCTCGGCTTGTCGCCGCTAGATAACGTCGCTTTATTGTTTTCATGTTGCTCTTATTCAAAGCATTAGGTAATCACATGGAAACAGGCTATTTTCAGGTAAACTGACGCTCAAAGCGGTAATAAAATTAGTAAGACAACTAAAGAACTAGAACAAGGTAAATACTAACCATGCATAAATTACTCAAGATACTCGCCGTCGTGGCGTTGCTCGGCTTTCCTGTTGCCGTAATTGGTTTCAGACTGGGATTGTTCCCGTTTTCAACCAGCTTTTCGATGATGGGAGCAACAGCACTACTTGCAGCGGCTGTGTTTTTTGTAGGCATGGTCGTCAGCTTTATTAAACGCTCTGATACAGAGGTGGCAAAATCGGCGCGTACCGCTGCTATGATCGCGCTATTGCCGGTTATTGGACTGGGTAGTCAAGCAGTTACCGGATCATCGGTACCATCGATTCATAATATTTCGACAGATACAGTTAATCCGCCCGCATTCGATAAAGTTGTTGCTTTACGTAACGAAGGTCATAACCCCTTGGAATACGACACGGATACCCTCGCTGAGGTGCAGAAGGCAGCCTATCCAAAGGTAAAAACGCTAACAACCGATCTGTCGGTACAAGAAGCGCATGCCCGCGCGAAATCAGTGGTCGAATCGATGGGCTTAGAGCTGGTGAATTCCGATGCTAGCCAAGGGATTATCGAAGCGACCGAGACCACCGCAATTTGGGGCTTCAAAGACGACATGGTTGTTCGAATTACTGCGATAGACGGTAAAGCCGCAGTAGATGTGCGATCCGTGTCTAGAATCGGTAGAAGCGATTTAGGCGCAAATGCGAAGCGCATCGAAAAGTTCTTGGCTAAGTTTTAGGACAAGAACCTTGGCCATCGTTTATCTAGCTTGTCATTAGGGTCTAGTCTATTTTTACGATGGTTTAGAAATTAAAAAACGGGGCTGTTAGCCCCGTTTTTTAATTTGACCTTTGAACTAACTATTAGCCGTCAGTTTTTTTCTTAATCTTATCTTTCTTCTTGAATAAACCTAGGCGATTAAACAAGCCTTTTTCTCGCTGAGTTGGTTCGGTAATAACGGTGCCGCCATGTTGTCGGTCTTCCGTGCTCGGTTCGAGACTTTGAACATTTGATAAATCAACGTCTCCACTTAGACTAACTAACTTATCACCATCAAACATCGCTGTAATCAAACGTTGGTCGGTCTCTTTCTTTCGCTGGTTTCTATTTGAAAAAAAGTAGTCCCATCGCTGTTGATTGAATGGGTCAATAACCATTGGTGTGCCAAGAATAAACAAGACTTCTTGTTTACTCATCCCATAACGTATCTCGCGTAAATCACTGTTATTAATGATATTTCCTTGCTGAATATTTGGCTGATATGGTTTGATGCATGCGCTGAGCGCCAAGCTGCATGAGACCAATACTAGAGACAGTTTTTTGTTCATGATTGATTATTTTAAGTTGATCTATTTCAATTTCAGAAGGACTGCGATTTCATCACAATTTTCGAATTTGTAGCAGTTTACACAGATTCCCCAAATTTTCTCGGGAAATATATCTTTGTTAACGGTGGTAAAGCCAAGTTTATGGAAAAACTCAGGCACATAAGTAAGGGCCATCACTCGTCCAACGCCTCTATCTTTAGCGGTTTCTATCAAGTTTTCAACAATTTTGCGCCCTAAGCCTCCGCCTTTTATCTCTGCTGAGACCATTAAGCTTCTAACTTCGGCAAGTTCAGGCGTGAAGTGCTCGAGTGAGCCGCAGGCAATGACGGTATTATTTCTCTTAATAACGCGAAAGTGTTCTAAGTTAGCAATAATATCGGTTTTGGTGCGCGGCAGTAAATCTCCGAGCGACGCATAATGGTTCAACAATACTTGGATGCTAGCAACATCTGACTTACAAGCCGCTTGAACTATGTCGTCAGAGCTCTGCGACTGTGCTGAGAGGGTAGTATTCATCGGTAGGCTCAGGTTTACCCTTAAGACTGCGAGCTAGCCGCGAGCATCTCTTGCGCATGTGCTTTGGTGCGATCAGTGATGATTTCACCGCCGAGCATTCGAGCTATCTCTAGGGTGCGCATTTCGTCGTTTAATTTGACTAAGGTCGAGTAGGTTTCATCTTCGTTCGATACTTTATCAATAAAGATGTGTTGTTCGCCTTGTGATGCAACTTGTGGCAGGTGCGTAATACAAATCACTTGGGCATTTTTACCTAGCTTACGTAAGCGAGTGCCGACAATCTGGGCTACTTTTCCGCCAACGCCTACATCTACTTCATCAAATACCAATGTTGGTGTATCGCTGCGTTCACTGGTAATCACTTGAATCGCCAAGCTTATGCGCGACATTTCTCCGCCTGAAGCTGTTTTATTCAATGACTTTAGAGGCATCCCATGATTAGTACTAACCATAAACTCAATGTGGTCAATGCCGTGCTCAGAAACGATGACGTCATCACTAATATGAGGCTCAACTTTTATAGAGAGCGCGCCGCCACTCATTCCGAGATCTTGCATCTGTTCGCTGATCGCAGTCGACAGTTGCTCAGCAACCTCTTGACGCTTGCTCGATATGGCGAACGCGACCTTTGCGTAGTTATCTTTAAGTTCACTAAGTTCTTTTTGCAGCTTTTCTGGCTGGCTATGCGCTGACTCTAAACGCTCGTATTCAGCTTGCAATGCTTGATGGCGTTCGGGCAGAGTCGACTCACTACAGCGATGTTTTCGCGCCAAGTTAATCAAAGTGTCGCGCCGTTGTTCAACCTCTTGTAAACGTTCAGGGTCTTTATCAATTTTAGATAAGGCTGATTCAAGAGAGCTTTGTGTTTCTTCTACTTGGGCGAGCGCTGAATTCAGTAATTCGTTAGCGTCGCCTAAATTGTGATCAAACTCATGTAGGTCAGAGATTTGCTTTACGGCTTTCCCAAGTTCAGCTGAAACGTTGCTTGTTTCATTGTGAAATAGGGCGTCAATCGTCGCTTGAATACCGTCGATTAAGCCTTGAGAATTGCTGAGACGGCTATGCTCTTGTTCGAGTTCTTCAAACTCGCCATCGACAATGCTGGCTTCGTCTAACTCGTTTAACTGAAATGAGAGCAACTCCATTCGGTCAGCATTATCAGTTTGGTTTTGCGACACCGATTGCAGCTCACGCTCGATGCGGTGAATCTTTGATGCTAACTTGGCCATTACCTTCAACGCTTCACCGTGATCGGCAAATTGATCAATGATTCGGCGTTGCTCTGGTAGGCGCATTAGCGACTGATGCTCATGTTGACCGTGTAAATCGACCAGCATATAGCCGAGCTCGCGCAGACTTGTGAGCGTTGCTGGTTGATCATTGATATAGCACTTAGTCGGCTTGCTTACCCGAACTACACGGCGAACCAAGCAATTGTCTTGGTCTTCTTGAGCGTTGAGTAAGTCGCGTTCGCTAAGCCATTCTCGTACGTTTTTCAGGCCCGCAATGTCAAACAAAGCGGTGATTTCACATTGATCTTCGCCGTGACGTACCATCTCAGATTCGGCACGCGAGCCCAAGATTAGGTTCAAGGCGTCGAGCATAATCGATTTGCCTGCACCGGTTTCGCCAGTGACCACCGTCAAGCCCTCGTCGATTTCAATCTCGAGTTGCTTAATGATTGCGAAGTTGCGTATTGATAGTTCTGTTAAAGCCATAGCGTTGAGTATAAACCGTTTAGCGCGACTCTTGTTCGCCGCCCCAGCCTAATTTAGCGCGCAGCATAGCAAAATAATCGTAGTTTTCAGTGTGTATTAACTGAACCGAATGCTCTGAGCGTGTCACTTTAATGATTTCGTGACCGGTAAGACTAAAGCCAATTAAGCCGTCTGAAGACACATGAGCGCAGTTTTTTGAGCGATTATGAATTGAAAAGCATACCTCTGATGCCGCGGGCAAAGTGATCGGTCGGTTCGATAGCGTGTGTGGCGACACTGGCACCATTGAGATCACGTCAGTCCCAGGGTGCATGATCGCGCCACCAGCTGAAAGAGCATACGCAGTGGAACCAGTAGGCGTACTAAGAATTACGCCGTCCGAGCGCGCAGCGGTAACAAAGTTATCATTAACGTGCGCTTGCCAGCTTATAAGCTTCTCGAGCGAGTGCCGGCCAATAACAATGTCATTAAGCGCGGTTTGTTGATAAACAACTTCATCATTATCGAGCACTTGGGCTTTAAGCATCATGCGGCGCTCAATTTCGTAGTTGCCAGCTAAGATTTGATCAACTTCACTGAGCATATCGGCTTGGGGTATATCCGTTAGAAACCCAAGCCTGCCAAGGTTTACGCCTGCTACAGGCACATTTAACTCAGCCATTTTGCGAGCCACATGCAGCATTGTGCCGTCACCGCCAATAACAATCGCCAGATCGATGTCTTGATGCAATTCTTCGTGAAGCAGCTCTTGCGGCAGGTCTCGTACAATTTCCGAAGCAGTATTGTAACCGAGCTTAACCTTCAAACCCTTTGACTCGAGATGCGCGGTTAAGGCTTTGACAGGCTTTTCGACACTTGCGTCTTGATACTTGCCAAATACGCCGATAGTTTTAAACATGCGGGATTTCATTTATGATTATTCTATCGTGCATTGTCGCCAATTTACGCTGGGCTTGTCCAGTAAAGCGGTGTTTCTGGCACACTTAAGCATAAAAATATCACTCTTGTTGGCGCAGCAAAGCAGACATTGCTTTAAAGCCCCAAAAAATCTGAACTTTTAGAGATTTCATGACTTTAGATTCGCGAGCCGAAAATGTACTCAAAAACCTAGTTGAAACCTATATTCAGCAAGGTCAGCCGGTGGGCTCTCGAACGTTATCCAAGTTACCTCAGCTGGGCGTTAGTTCGGCAACGGTTCGCAATGTTATGTCTGATCTTGAAGAGCTCGGTTTGATTACCGCGCCGCATACGTCGGCCGGCCGCATTCCCACCTCTCAGGGCTATCGCCTATTTGTCGACAGCATGGTTAAGGCGTCTACCTTAACGCAACAAGCAGTAAGCCAACTCTCGGAGCGTTTTCAGCAAGAAACCGACCCTGAAGCTCTTCTCGCGCACGCATCTGATGTTTTGTCTGAGTTGACTCAGTTTGCTGGTGTCGTGGTATTGCCGAGCCAATCGCTTACACGTTTTCATCAACTAGAGTTTATGCGCTTATCTGACTCTCGGTTGCTGGCAATCTTAGTTACTGAAGATGGGCGAGTTCAAAATAGGGTGCTGAATACTGCCGAGAGCTTCAGTGAGTCTGAATTGGTTTCGGCGGCAAACTTTTTTAATCAGCGTTACAAGGGTAATACGCTCGACGATGTTAGGCGTTTATTGATAAATGATATGCGCCATGACAATGACGAGATGCACAAGCTCAACCAAGAGGCCATGCAGGCTGCTAGCCGTGTGATATCTGAAGAAGAGGCATCGAACCAAGGTGATGTGGTTCTCAGCGGAGAGCAAAAGCTGTTAGACGTGCCTGATTTGTGTCAAATAGAAACCCTCCAAAAGCTATTCGATGCGTTTAAGACTAAGCGCGATCTATTAGACTTATTAGATCGGAGCATGAAAGCCGATGGGGTTAGTGTGTTCATCGGTGAAGAGTCTGGCTATAGTGCGCTCGGCGAATGCAGTGTAATTGCTAGCCCCTACAGCGTAGACGGTAAGATTCTTGGAACACTCGGTGTCGTTGGCCCAACACGAATGGCGTACGACGAGGTAATTTCGGTTGTAGATATCACCTCAAAGCTGTTAAGTCAGGCTTTGTCCCAAGCTTCCAAATAAGCTTCAAGCTCATACATTCTAGTTCTTCAAATCAATAAAAAGAGGTTTTATGCAAGCTCAAATTTTCTGGCCAGTGCTCGCAGTCGCGATTGTGCCGATGGTGGTCTTGCTGCTTAATGCAAAGCGCAAAGATGCAGACCGTAAAACGGGTGATTTAGATCCCAATGCCGCAATCGATAATAGAGCCTGGTCATTGCCGGTGGTTTTAACCTCGAATTCGCTGGAAAATCAATTTCAGTTACCGATAATTTTCTATGTATTGAGTTTCGTGATCTTTAGTATTGAGGCGGTAAGCTCCTTCGTCATGGTTCTTGCTTGTGTCTTTGCCCTTAGTCGCTGGGTTCACGCCTATGTGCACGTCACTAGCAATAACATCCCTAAGCGGATGATCTTTTTTGGTGTTGGCGTGATCACCTTGCTTATTTTATTTGGTGTTACTTTTGTAAGCCTATTGTCGATAAGCTGAACCTGTTTGCTAGTGTTGACGGAGCCTTTGGGTGTGGGTTCGACAATGAAAGTCGCCTAGGTATTAATTAAAACAAGCTGTGAATCAGCAAAGAGGAGAACTTACTATGAGTGCGAAAGATTTTGACATTGTGGTGTACGGCGCTACAGGTTTTACTGGGCGTTTAGTCGCAGAATACTTACAAGGTCGCTATGGTAATGGTGATGAAGTTCGTTGGGCTATGGGCGCTCGTAGCCAAGCGAAGCTAGAGGCCGTGCGCGAGGAGATGGGCTTACCTGAAAGTACGCCGCTGGTTGTTGCCGACTCGAATGATACTTGTTCAATGCAGGCAATGGTCGATCGCACTAAAGTAGTTTTAACCACTGTTGGCCCTTATCAAGTTTATGGTTCGGAGTTAGTCGGACTTTGTGCGAACTCAGGTGTTGACTATGTTGACCTATGTGGTGAATCAGTTTGGATGCGACATATGATCGATGCACATGAATCAGCGGCAAAAGCCTCGGGCGCTCGTATTGTATTCTCTTGTGGCTTTGATTCAATTCCTAGTGATCTTGGTATTTTTAAACTGCAACAATTAGTCAAAGAACAAACCGGTGAAGTATGCAGCCATATCAGTGGGCGTGTGCGAGCCATGAAAGGTACATTTTCAGGCGGTACCGCTGCAAGTTTAACTGAATCGGTGAAAGCCGCTAAAAGTGACCCAGAAATTTTTAAACTGGCGATTAATCACTATTCACTGGTGCCCGGTTTTACTGGCGTCGAGCAACCCAATGGTGACAAAGTGGTCTACTCGGAAGAGTTAAAGAGCTGGGTTGCACCATTTGTGATGGCGGCGATTAACACTCGAAACGTGCATCGAAGTAATGCTTTGTTAGGTCACGCCTATGGTGAAGATTTTACTTACGACGAAATGATGCTAACTGGCGATGGAGAAAAAGGTCAGGCAATTGCCAATCATGTAGCCACAACAAACCCGATGGCCGGGCCGGATGCCCCAAAACCTGGTGAAGGCCCAAGTAAAGAAGAGCGAGAGACCGGCTTCTATGACATCGCCTACATTGGCAAAACTAAAAGTGATGAAACGTTTGTATTAGGTGTTAAAGGAGATCGAGACCCAGGTTACGGCTCAACTTCCAAAATGATCTCAGAAAGCGCGATTTGTTTATTCAAAGATGCCACCGACACTCCTGGGGGTATCTGGACAACGGCGCCGGCAATGGGCGATAAATTAATCACTAGGCTTGAAGCAAATGCGGGTTTGAGCTTTGAGCTAGAAGGCTAGCTTACTCTCTCCGAGGTTTTAGCTAGCTAGTTTCGAGAGTAGTTTGTTTCTTATCTCCAGCTAAAAGCACTTTAATTGACGTTAAGAGCGGCCTAGGTTTAATTTAGGCCGCTTTTTTATTATATGGTCGTCTCGTTTATCAACTAATTCTCTTAACGATTAGCGCTGACCTTGCGCGGTAAGGAAACCGTAACTTTTCTTTTTGACACTCAAACGTCCAGAAATGGCTTTGGTTCAACCTTATTATCTGAGAAATATTTTTGTATTCCCGCGTTAATGCTAGACGAACGACAGGCAAGTCGACTTAATTTGGCGCTATTACTAAAACGTAATCCGCTGTTCACTTGAGGGTAATCAGACCGACCTTACTATGAACGTGTAAGATTAATTTCTTAGCACTTGTCTTATAAGTAATGTTGAGTCTCAATATCACTTCATAGACGTCCCGAGTACAAATAGCGCGACTTTGGATGGTGTTTTTTGAAATTGATGTACTCATGACTTTTACTGTTTTTGGAGAATTTAATGGTTAAAACAATATCAAGCTCGTTCATGCCAATACTTAAGTGGACCTCAGTGGCTGCGGCCTCAGCGGCACTGGTTATTTCTATTCAGGCATCGGCCGACGGTCACAAAGACGATGCTGACGGTCTACACAATACGGCTAAAGCCACGCCAGCGGCGGTAGTTAAGCCTCGCGGTTCATCACAAGGCCCTTGGACGCCGGCTAATGGTTTTGCAGATTTAATTGAAGATGTGAGTCCCGCGGTAGTGCATGTTGCGACCGCAGGTTTTATTGAGCAGCGGGGTTTTAATCCAAGAGGAGGGCGACCAGATTTTCGTGGCCCACAGGGATTTGAAGAGTTCTTTGAATGGTTTAACCGCCGCGGGCAAGTTGATCCAAGACAACAACAGCCAGAACCGGATTCAGATTCGGAATCAGACGAAGAAAAACAAACTCGGCCGCTCGGTATTGGCTCAGGTTTTATTATCAGCGCTGATGGCTATGTGGTTACCAATCATCATGTGGTTAACGACGCCGACGAAATAATCGTCACTATGACTGACGGCACCGAATATAAGGCTGAGATTAAAGGCAGTGATCCTAAAACTGACCTAGCGTTGTTAAAGCTTGAAGATGCTAGCGACTTACCATTTTTACCTTGGGGTGACGACGAGCAGTCTCGAGTTGGCGACTGGGTACTTGCTATTGGCAACCCATTTGGTTTGGGCGGTTCAGCGAGTACAGGAATAATTTCAGCAATAGGCCGTGACATCCAAGCCGGGCCTTACGATGATTTCATTCAGGTTGACGCTGCGATTAATCGAGGCAATTCAGGCGGCCCGTTATTCAATATGCAAGGGGAAGTGATCGGTATTAATTCAATGATCTATTCGCCCAGCGGCGGCAGTGTCGGCATTGGCTTCTCGATTCCAGCGAATCTCGCCAAAGGTGTGATTAGTCAGCTCCAAAGCTCAGGCGAAGTAGAGCGCAGTTGGATTGGCGTTTCAATTGGCCCTGTATCAAAAGAGTTAGCGAAATTGCTTGATCGTCCTGATGAGCAAGGTGCATTAGTATCGGGTGTTATTGCCGATTCGCCAGCATCAAAAGCTGGGCTCGAAGCCAGGGACATCATTCTAGAATTTAACGGTGAGCCAATTAAGGAGATGCGTAATTTGCCGAAAGAAGTCGCGCAATCCCAGGTTGGTAAAACCTACGCGATGAAGGTATGGCGTGATGGTAAGCGTAAGACTATCCGTATTAAAACAGAACCGTTTCCTTCGGAAGATCAAGAACTCGCTACGAGCGAGCCTGAGGAGCAAGCAAAGCCGAAAATGAATAAGCTCTTGGGCGCTGAAATGGCTAAGCTGACCGAGTCTAATCGCGAACGCTATCGAGTTGGCGACGATGTTGATGGCGTGCTAATCACATCCGTCGAGCCTAGAGGTCTCGCAGCTAAAAATGGGCTTCGTCCCGGCGATGTCATTGTTCAGCTTGGTGGCGATAAAAACATCCAAGATCCCAAACAAGTAACGAAAGTTCTTAAACAAGCAGAAGACGATGAAGAAAGCTCAATTGCTGTATTGATAAATCGGCGCGGTAACCCTAGCTTTTTCGCCTTTGATTTGGACTAAGCCTCAGCTATTAGCTCTAAACGAAGCAGAATAGAACTATGGCCCCACTAATTGTGTTCAGATTTACGCATTTAGTGGGAGCCAAATAACAAATAGCGTAAAATGGACAAAAATAATTATGAATAAGAAAAGCATGATTCGAGTACTTGTCGTAGAAGACGATAACGAAACCGCGAAATACATTGTCAAGGGGCTGACTGAGTGTGGTCATATTGCAGATCATGCTGCCGACGGTCGCGAAGGTTTACTCATGGCTGATTCAACCGAGTATCAAGCGATTATTGCTGATCGCATGTTGCCAAAGGTTGATGGCGTCACCATGACTCGCACATTGCGCGGCAGTGGCAATCGAACGCCAATTCTGATGCTCAGTGCTTTAGGCGATGTTGATGATCGTGTTGTTGGCTTGAAAGCTGGTGCCGATGATTATCTGGTGAAACCGTTTGCGTTCTCTGAACTGCAAGCTCGCATCGAAGCTTTGGTGCGTCGTGCCGAGCCAGAGTCACCGGATACCGTCCTAAAAGTAGCCGATCTCGAAATGGACCTTCTCAAGCGAGAAGTTCGCCGCAACGAGCAAAAGGTGGATCTTCAGCCGCGCGAGTTTAGACTGCTTGAGTATTTAATGCGCCACAGCGGTCAAGTTGTTACTCGAACGATGCTTCTGGAGAAGGTGTGGGACTATCACTTCGACCCGCAAACAAATGTTATTGATGTGCATATCAGTCGACTAAGAGGCAAAATTGATAAAGAGTTTGAAGTCTCGTTATTGCACACTGTGCGCGGCGCAGGTTATATGCTGAGTGAACCAGATTAGTCCATTTAAAAGCTCGGCGTTTCGTATTACGCTGGTTTATGTTGTTTTGTTTGGCATGTCGGTCTCCATTATTTTGGGGTTCGTTTACTGGTCTACGATTGTTTATAAAACCAATCAAACTGACGTTGATATTAATGCTGAAATTCAAGAGCTTACAGATATTTATGAACGTAAAGGCTATCCGGGCTTGGTAACCATTTTGTCCGAGCGAGTGCAGCCTCGCCCGGGCGATTCGACCTTGTATTTGTTAGCTGACTATCAGTTTCAACCCCTAGTCAGCAACATGACCGGTTGGCCGCGAATGGCTGTTGACCGCAAAGGCGGTTGGCTCGATTTTCGTCTTGGCCATGTTCAAGATGACGACGATCGTGAGTTCAGTGCTCGCGCTCGTGCGGTATTATTGGGTAATCGATATAACTTGTTGATCGGGCAGGGCATGGAAGACCTGACCACTCTAAAAGCGCTTGTCGGTAGAGCCCTATTTTGGGGCTTACTGTTGACCATTGCTCTGGGCATCATTGGTGGCTTGATGATGCGTCGCACTTTAAGCAGCCGCCTTGGCGCGATTAATCAAACTAGCCGAAAGATCATGCAAGGTGATCTTCGCCGTCGAATTGCTACTAGCGGAACAGGAGATGAGTTCGACGAGCTAGCGGTCAACTTGAATTCCATGCTCGATCAAATCGAACATGGTATGGAAGGTGTTCGCCGTGTCTCAGACAATATTGCTCATGATCTTAAAACACCTCTGGCGCGCTTAAAGAATCGCGTCGAGGAACTTAAGTTTCGTGTTGCCGGCCGTAATGAGGAGGAGTTGGCGGTTGATCAAATTATTCATGAAGCCGATGGTCTTTTAGCCACCTTTAATGCCTTGCTTAGAATCGCGAGAATTGAGTACAGCGAGCAGCGCAAAGGCTTTAAGTCTGTAGACTTGAACTCTATTCTCTATGACTTACAAGAACTCTATGAACCTTTGATAGAAGAAAAGGGTCAAACTCTGCAGGTAGAAATTAGCCAAAGCATGGAAATTTCAGCGGATAGAGACATGTTGTTTCAAGCCTTTGCGAATTTACTCGATAATGCTATCAAGTACACGCCAGACAAGGGCACCATCAGCATTCGCTCAGTTAATGAGGGCGTGAATTGGTACGTCGAAATTGCGGATAACGGCCCCGGAATACCTGAAGAAGCTCACGAAAAAGTGGTGCTGCGCTTTTATCGGCTTGATCAAAGTCGAACTACGCCCGGAAGTGGCCTAGGTTTGGCTCTGGTATTTGCGGTTTTAAAGTTGCATAAGTTAGATCTATCTTTTTCCGATAATAAACCAGGCCTGAGAGTTCGAGTCAGCGCCAAAGCTGTTGAGTCTAGCGAGAAAAAAAGTTCGCTAAGCGCTAAAAAACACCAAGTACTTAATCTACAAATCTCTAAGTAAGCGTAGGTCCAGCTGCGCCTAGACTTAGTTTGCTAGCTTGACCACACGGTAGAATTGAGCCGTGTTGCCTGGTGTCGCTTCATTAATAGGGCGTTTACGAATCAGTCGCTTATGCACGGGCTTGCCTACCCATTGATCCCAAACCCAGATCCCACGGTCGTCCTGTTCGATAAATATAGCGGCATGATGGCCTGTTACGTTCGGGTATCGCCCATTTTTAAAGGTCGCGATCACGGTACCTGGCTCGACTTTTGAACCAATAACGGCGTCACCGGGCCGCCATCGTGATGTTATCGGTGCTTGCGTGCAGCGCTTGATCAAGCTCACGCAATGGCCATCACCGACAACGAGTCCTTTAAAACGGTCTGGAGTGTTGCAGACTAAATCGCCATGGTTTATAACATCGCCGCCGCTTGATTGGCGCTCGACGTTAGTGCTAGAACATGCAGTTATGAATAGTGATACCAAAACCACTGATAACGCCCGAGTTTTCTGGCGAGAATATGCTTTGCTATTGTTTCTATTCACGCTGATCTCACTGATATTTACCTAAACTTTCTTCACTATAAAGAACCAACCAAACACAATGACCAATACTACACGCGTTTTAATTATTGAAGATCATAAAGACATCGCCGAGATGCTTTACGACTATTTCGAACGCCGTGACTATGAGCTAGATTATGCCAGTGACGGCCGGATGGGCTACAACCTTGCCAGTCAAAATGATTACGACATTATTTTACTCGACCTAATGCTACCGCAAATGGATGGCTTAGACGTGTGTCGCAAATTACGTGAAGAGGCGAAGGTTGGAACTCCAATCTTGATGCTAACGGCTCGCGACACACTTGAGGATAAAGTTAACGGTTTGGAAATGGGGGCTGACGACTACTTGGTGAAACCCTTTGAAATTCTAGAGTTAGAAGCACGCATTAAAGCCTTAATGCGACGTAAAGGGCAAATCGCTCAGCAAGAGGTGCTGTCGGTTGGCGACTTAGAGCTAGATACCGGTACTCTGGAAGTAAAGCGCAGTGGGCAGCAGATTTATTTGTCTCCGATTGGTTTGAAAATTTTGACAATCCTTATGAAGGAGTCACCAAAAGTTGTCAGCCGAAACCAGCTAGAGCATGAAATATGGGGGGATATTTTGCCCGATAGCGATACCTTACGCAGTCATATGTACAATCTTCGCAAACAGGTTGATAAGCCGTTCGATACTACCTTACTGCAGACGATCCAGTCGCGCGGCTACCGTATCGGTGATGCGCCATAATTTGGCCTATATAGAGACCTGATTTGTTAGCGTTATAATCAGCCCGACTCTCTACTTGGCTAGCGTTAACTTGCTTGGCAAATTGTTTTGAAATCGAATAAAGCTATTCATCATTCTACTGTTCGCAGTAAGCTAAGCCGAAAAATGACGCTGCAAGCCTGTTTAATTGGGCTGGTAGCTGTTTTGAGCATCGGCTTCGCTAGCGTCGTAATCGAGCAATTTTTGGTCAGAGAGGCGCTCACCGGTGAGTCAGATCATTTCTGGGAGTCCTATCAACTCGATAGAACTTTTTCCCCACCGAATACCGAAAACCTAAAAGGCTATTTGACAGGCATTAACTCCAGTGAAGGTTTGCCGGAAGAGCTTCAGGGCTATGGATTAGGCTTTCAGAAAATGCACGGTCAGACCGCTCACTCTCTCATGTATACAACCGAGCGCGAAGGTAAGCGCCTGTATTTGTTATTCGATGGTAAAAGTGTTCTACGCTTAGCCTTGTATTTTGGAGTGTTCCCATTAACCATCGTTTTGGTGCTGATATACACTACTGCATGGTGGGTTTATCGAGAATCGAACTATTTGTTGAGCCCGATTGTTTGGTTGGCG
Organism: uncultured Arenicella sp.; assembly: GCA_937918955.1. Classification (GTDB taxonomy): domain Bacteria; phylum Pseudomonadota; class Gammaproteobacteria; order Arenicellales; family Arenicellaceae; genus Arenicella. Next base: position 34,668 of record CAKZRZ010000014.1, on the reverse strand, counting down.
AACAAGTTTGATCGTTTCGATCCCGCGCATGCTGATGCGAGCTTGGAAGACCTTTCAAATATCCCGGGCGATGTCGACTGGGAGGTTGAAAAGCTGGTCAGTTCGTTCTCATCCTACTCGAGACGAATTCAACGATTTGTCGAACGTGAGCGAGCCTTTACGCGTGATGCAAGTCACGAATTTCGAACGCCTTTGACGGTTATCAAAATGGCGTCAGATCTACTCCTTGCCGAACAGGACTTAGACGATTATTCGAAGAAATTCGTCACCCGAATCAAAGGCTCTGCACGCGACATGGAAGAGTTAATCGACGCTTTCTTGATTTTAGCTCGCGAGACCGATAAAGAGTTTGAGGATGAGCAAACGATTATCGTTAACGTTGTTGAGCGAGAAATAAAGAGTGCCGAAATCTATCTTGATGATAAGCCTGTTACCATCGAAATAGACGAGCAATATCCGCTGCAGCTTTATACTGCCAGAAAAGTAGTAGGCATTGTTTTGGGCAATCTTATTCGAAATGCCATTCTCTATACCAACGAGGGCTCTGTTTCAGTTGTAATCAAGGAGCATTCTGTGGTGATAGAGGATACCGGTATTGGTATGTGTGAAGAGCAAATAAAGAAGATTTTTCAACCTTATTACCGAGCAGAGCAAAGCGGCAAAACCACTCGAAAAGGTTATGGCGTTGGTCTAACGATCGTTAAGCGGCTGTCCACACGCTTTAACTGGATTGTCGACGTCGAGAGTGAGCGCGACGTTGGTACGCGGATTGAAGTGCATTTTGATGAATCAGAGAGAGAGCAACGCAAGGATTGAACTCGAGTCACAGCTAAATGCCTGCATCCATCCGTAAGATCAGATTTGCGGCTAAAATACTGGTAAAGCCTGCCACTCAGGCGCATAATTCGCACGACTATTGAATATTTATACCAGTGCCTTCGCATTGTATTATGAGCGAAAAAGAATATGCAATTCGGCCGAATAAAACCGAGCTGAAACGTGAAATCAAAGTTCTAAATCAACTTGGCAAAGAGTTGATCGAACTGCCCGCGTCGTCGCTTAAAAAAGTTCCTTTAAGCGAAACGATGTATCAAGCTATCAAAGACGGCCAACGCTTCCAGCGCGGCGCTTTACAACGTCAGCTGCGTCGTATTGCTAGCCTAATGTCTCATGAAGATGTTGAGGCTATTCAACTCGAACTCTCTCGCCAAAAGCAACCCAGCAAACAGCAAACCGCCGAAATGCACCAACTAGAGCAGTGGCGTGACCGTTTGCTTGGTGGCGACGACAAGCTTCTTACTGAGCTCATTGATCAATATCCCGTTGTCGACCGTCAACATATTCGCCAATTAGTGCGAAATGCTGGGATAGAAAAAAAGAAAAAAAAGCCGCCTAAGTCGTACCGACTATTGTATAAATACTTGTCCGAGATTAAACGCCAAACGCCAGATGAAGATGAATCGCCCAGTGATACCGTCAATTCTACAGCGTAGACCAATTGTACTCATGGAGCGCCTAGCTCTCTTTCGACCCTAATCAGAAAATACACAAACTATTAACTAATCAGCCATTCTCATGTTCGAGCAACTGAAAACTCTTCCAGCTGACCCAATTTTGGGTTTGAATCAAACCTTTCAGCAAGATGCCAACCCAGACAAAATTAATCTGTCTGTTGGCGTATATCAAAATGCCAAGGGCGCAACCCCGATATTTACCGCAGTTAAATCAGCGGAACAACAATTATTAGAAGCGCAGACTACGAAAGCTTATGCGCCTCAAGCTGGGGATCCTGCATTTTTAAAGCACATTACAGCGCTGATGCTAGGCGATGAACTCGTTGAATCGCTCGGCGAGCGTGTCGCTACGGTGATGACCCCGGGCGGATGTGGCGCCTTGCGCATGACTGCTGAATTACTGGTTCAATCCCGTGAGAAGGCAACCGTTTGGGTAAGTAGCCCAACCTGGGCGAATCACTTTCCTTTGTTGCAAAGTGCTGGCTTGACCCTAAAGACCTATGACTACTACAGCGCTGAAACGCGTGGTGTCGATTTTAGCGCCATGCTTGAGTCAATCGGCGCTATCCCAAAGGGCGATATTGTATTGCTGCATGGCTGCTGTCATAACCCAACTGGCGCTGACCTCACTCAGGATCAATGGGATTCGCTTATTGATTTGATGCAAGAGCGAGAGTTGATTCCGTTTATCGATGTTGCTTATCAAGGCTTTGGTGATGGACTAGAGCAAGACGCTTACGGTTTGCGCTTAGCGGCTAAAAAACTGCCAACGGTCTTAGTTGCCAGCTCATGCTCCAAAAATTTCGGTGTATACCGAGAGCGAACTGGTGCGGCCATTGTAATTACAAATAGCGCTGAGCAAACGGCGGCAGCTAAGTCTCATATTTTGTCGGCGGCACGCCGCTGCTACAGTATGTCTCCTTCGCATGGAGGCGCGGTTGTTGGTCATCTGTTGGCGAGCCCTGAACTCACCCTTGAGTGGAAAGAAGAGCTGGAGTTTGTACGTAAGCGCATGAATAAACTGCGCTTAGATTTGGCTGAGGGCTTGAACCAAGCTCAAAACAAAATCGACTTCGGCTTCGTAGCAGAGAGTAAAGGTATGTTTTGTTATTTAGGAATACCTCAACAAGACGTACTTACACTGAGATCAGAATTCGCTATCTATCTGTTGGAAAGCACGCGCATAAATGTAGCTGGCCTGTCTGAGCAAAACTTACCTATAATCATCGAACGAGTTGCTGATGTGATCACTCGTAGCTGATGTCGCTTATGCAAAAGCGTAGTTAGGACATGGCTGACACCATAATAAGAATAAAGTATCACTAAGAATTAGGAGATTTAAATGGCAGCGAGAGGTGAGTTTAGTTCACGCACGGCGTTTGTATTAGCCGCATCGGGTTCAGCAATCGGTCTAGGCAACATATGGGGTTTCCCTATTAAGGTTGCCAGCAATGGTGGCGGGGCTTTTGTGTTCACCTATATCATACTTACCTTCCTCTTGGCGTACCCGATTCTCATGGCCGAGCTGCTGATCGGTCGAAATGCAAAAGCCGATACAGTTAAATCGATGGTCAAAATTGGAGGCAAGAAATCACGCGGATTGGGCGCTCTCACAGGCTATTGGGGCATGCTAACCGCGAGTCTAATTCTTAGCTTCTATGCCATCATTGCAGGAGGCATGTTATCGCACGCTAGCGGTTCGGTCGCTAACCTAGTTGGCCTTCCCGTTAACTGGTTTGTAAATGACTCAATGCTGGGAACCATTGTTTTTTGTGCTGCGTTTTTCGTTCTTACCATTGGCGTAGTCGCGAGCGGAGTCGCTAGCGGAATCGAAAAATGGTCTACTCGCTTAATGCCTCTTTTGATACTGCTGATTATCGCGTTGATCGTTTATATTGCTACCTTGCCAGGCGCATCCGAAGGGTGGGCTATTTATCTACAACCTGATTTTAGTAAGATCACGGAACCAAGTTTAGTTCTTGATGCCTTAGGGCAAGCATTTTTCTCGCTATCTCTAGGGGTAGGTACAATGATGGTTTACGGCTCTTACGTGAGTAAATCTGAGAATCTGCCTAAGCTTGGCGCGACGGTTGCTGGTATGGATATCGGCATTGCCGTGCTTGCCGGTATGCTGGTGATTCCAGCAATGTATGTAGCTCAGTATAACGGTGTTGTGATCTTTGATGACAAAGGTCAGCTACTGCAAAGCACCGACCTCATCTTCAATGTGATGCCTTCTTTATTTAGCAGCATGGGCGGTACTGGAATCATTGTATCGCTGATATTTTTCGTGTTAATGAGTATCGCCGCCTTAACTTCGTCAATATCTATGTTAGAGGTGCCGGTTGCCTACGCGAGCGATAGCTTGGGAATTACTCGTAAGAAATCAGCATGGTTGATTGGCTTAGGAATATTCGCATTTAGTCTTGTTATTATCTTTAATAGTGCGGCGCTTTTTGGTCTTGTTGTTAACTTCGCAACAGAGTTTAGCGAACCATTAATCGGCATCTTGTTCTGTATATTTGTTGGTTGGATTTGGCAACGCAATGCATTGTTAGCTGAGCTTAAACAAGGCAGCCCAGACATGGAAAACACTTTGTTTTGGAAGATTTGGCCGAGCTATGTTCGTTTTGTGTGCCCAGCGATAGTATTGGTTTTGCTTCTTAGAAGCTTTCTGTAGAGTCCAGTTTTGGGTCCTTGTTAGCGTCACGCCAGCATGATTAAGGGGTTTTCAATAGACTGGGGGTCGATTGTTTCGGTTTTTACCATGCTCGGCGTTCTAGTCGCTGCGTTTCAATTACGAGTGAGTTCTAAAATTGCTCAGTCGGAATTTGAAGACTCAATAGATCAGCAATACCGCGATCTGACTAAAGGTATTCCGGTGGACGCTTTGATTGGCAGAGAAGTTTCTCAAGATAAGAAAGAGTTTACCCGCGAGTTGATCTATAACTATTTAGACCTGTGTAATGAGCAAATCTTCTTGCGTAGAAAAGGCCGAGTGAGAATCGATACATGGACCGACTGGTGCTCTGGAATTGAATCAAATTTGAAGAAAGCCGAGTTTCAAGCTGTGTGGGCTGAGGTTAAGCGTGAGGCGCCCGAGACCTTTAGTTTTCTAGAAAAGCTCGAGGCAATGAATTTTGTTGGCGATCCTAAGAAATGGTGATGCGTATAAATTGGTGAAACCTATCGAAGGTGAGACCTATTGCAAGTCAAAACCAAGATCCAATAGGCCTTGAGTTCCCGAAATCTATTTTTTACATTATTAAAGCAGGGAAGCAGAATTCCGCTCTAACTAAAAAGGCCTTCGTAATAACTCACGAAGGCCTCTATATTCGAGAAATTGTTTGAACGTTTAAAACGGATTCAAACGAGCAAAAATGCCTTTCTTCTTTTTCTTATAGGCTTTCTGATCATTGTTCGGAAAGTTCTCTAGTAACACTTTACGTGTGCTTACTGCTAAATCATTTAGGCCCATTTCGATATAGGCTTTTTCCATCAAAATAAGTGCGCCTTCGACAGCAGGAGAAGTTTCGTATTTGAATACAATGGTCTTACAGCGGTTAACTGCGGCTACATATGTTTCACTGTCGAAATAAAATTGAGCTACATGGAGCTCTCGCTCGGCTAATGCATTTCTAATATAAACAATACGTTGCTGAGCATCCTTTGCGTAGATGCTATTTGGGTATCGTTTGATTAACTCTTCAAATGCGCTCTCTGAGTCACGTAAAGGTTTAGGGTCACGAATAGTTTTACCACCACCTTTAATGAATTTATCTAGCCGCCCAGCTTTTTTCTCAAAACTGGCAACTCCTTTCATGTAGTAAGCGTAATCAACGTTTTTGTGAGTAGGGTACAACTTAATAAAGTTGTCTGCTGCTGCAACCGCTTCTTCGATCTGATTGGTCTTATCGAATGCAAACAACATATCTAGCTTGGCTTGTTCGGTCAGTTCGCCATAAGGGTAGGCCGCCTCAAGCGCTCGATAATAGTCGATCGCGAAGCCATAGTTACCGCGATCTAGAGCTAATTTACCTTTGCTGTACAGCTCTTCAAGTTGCTGTTGAGCTAGATCTTGGTCGACGCCACCTTGTTTCTTTTTACCGCCGCAGGCCGAAATAGATACAGCGAGTACGAATACGGCAGCAAGTTTACAAATGCGGGTCGCGTTTGAAGTTTTCGCAATGACTGGGAAAAGGCTCATGTCGTTGTCGTTATAGGTTATTATTTAGGTTGCTAAGCATAGCGCGAAACTCATGGGTAGAGAAGAGTATTACTGTTCTGTATGACACTTTCCTGTTGGGGCTTGCGCCAAGAATCGAACAGTTTAAAGAGAATCAAAATTATGCCTGATACTGAGGCGGACTATAGTGAGCCTAATGGCTCAGAACCTCACTTATCGCCTGGTTTGCACAGCTATATTGTGCCTGACGATTTATTTGGTATGCGTATCGACAAAGCTTTAACCGAACTTTGTAAGGACTTTTCACGCAGTACTATCCAAGGTTGGATAAAAAAAGGGCTTGTGTCACTCGATGATGAGATTCCAAAGCAAAAGGACAAGGTGTTCGGTGGCGAACTTTTAGAGGTGTCAGTACCGGAGATTCGCAAGGGCGAATGGCAAGCTCAAGAAATGGACATCGATATTGTCTATGAAGATGAAGAGATGTTGGTTATTAACAAGCCTGCTGGCTGGGTAGTTCATCCAGGCGCGGGGAATCCTGATGGCACCTTACTTAACGCATTGTTGTTTCATTACCCAGAAAGCCGAGCATTGGCTCGAGCGGGTATCGTTCACCGTTTAGATAAAGATACATCGGGCTTGATGGTCGTTGCAAAGACTGAAAACGCTCGACTGGGGTTGACTGCTCAACTGGTCGATCACAGTCTGCATAGAGAATACCTTGCGCTCGTAAATGGCCGCATTATTTCGGGAAATACGGTTGACGAGCCTATTGCTCGAGATAAACACGATCGCCGTAAAATGGCCGTTAACATGATGGGGAAAGAGGCTGTTACACATTATCGAGTGGATCAACGATTTCGTAATCACACGCTTCTTCGCGTACAGCTTGAGACAGGGCGTACTCACCAAATTCGAGTACATCTTACTCATATCGGTTTCTCCTTAGCTGGTGACCCTGTATACGGTCGTCGTTTAGCAATCCCGAGCGACTGCTCTCCAGTACTAGAGAAAGAGCTGCGCAGTTTCCGCAGGCAAGCTTTGCATGCAACTCGGATTGAGTATGTACACCCGATGACTGGCGAACACCAGTCGTGGGAGCGTCCGTTACCAAAGGACATGCAAGACTTAGTTGACGCCTGCGAAGACGATAATCATTAAAGCGAGCCGTTTTGAATATTATTCGCCCAAATTGGAGTGCGCCGCCGAATATACACGCCATCTCGACCACTCGGCTTAGTTTAAGCTCTGGTTTGACTGGCGCTGGGTCGACTGTCTACGACTATTGCAATTTGGGTGCTCATGTCGGTGATAAGGCGGAGCTGGTTAAAGCTAATCGGAAGGAATTAGTTGAAAAATACAACATACCTAGTTCACCGATTTGGCTCGAGCAAACGCACTCGACTGAGCTTGTGGAGCTTAGCAGTATGGCGGTTAGAGACGCGATAGACGGTGTGGTAAAGGAGGAATCTGCTCTCAGTGGCGACGGTCCTCTGCATAACGCTGACGGCCCTCCACTTAAAACTGATGGCTCTCTATTCAAAGCCGATGGCTCTCTATTCAAAGCTGATGGCTCTCTGTTCAAAGCTGATGGCTCTCTCACTCGCGAGCAGGATGTCGTTTGCACTGTTATGACGGCTGATTGTTTACCACTGTTACTTTGTGATGCTCATGGCACGCGAGTGGCGGCAGTTCATGCTGGTTGGCGCGGAATGGCCGATGGCATCATCGAAAATGCGGTCAGTCAATTTGATTGCCAAGTTGAAGATATTATCGCTTGGGCTGGTCCCTGTATTGGGCCGAGTAAATTCGAAATTGGTTTGGAAGTTAAGCAGCAATTAGGTGGTGAGAGCTCGCATTATCAAGAAATCAGCAAGGGTAAGGTTCTGGCTAATTTATATGCTATTTGCGGTTCGAAGCTCGCCGCCCTAGGCGTGAAAAATTACAGTCATTCTTCGGCATGTACTTTTAGCGACCCGAGTCAATTTTATTCCTATCGTCGCGATGGCCAATGCGGGCGAATGGCGAGCATAATATGGATAGGTGGTTCTACATGAGGTTGACTTTAACGCCGCTTCGTTTTCGACAGGTTTTGCCTTCAGCCTGCGGTATTTTGTTTTTAGGTGCTGTGCTGTCTATTTTTCAGAGCTCTTGGCAATGGCTCGGCGAACTAGCGTGGGCAGCTATTCCTTACGGTATTTTACTCGGCGTCACGTTCTACTTAATTGGTTTTGCCGCTTCGTGCACATCTTGGACCAGAACTCGTTCAATGACAGAGCTATTAGCTACGCTAAATCAGCTATTTCAGAATTTCACTTGGCCGCAAATCATTATAGTTTCGTTACTTGCGGGCATTGGTGAAGAATGGCTGATTAGAGCGGTATTACAGGGCTTTCTGGTTGATTCATTCGGCCCTGTTGTCGGTATTGTTGCAGCGTCATTAATCTTTGGCTTGTTGCACTTTATGACCAAAACTTATGTGCTGCTTACATTCTTACTTGGGTCTTTGTTTGGAGTAGCGTTTTACCTAAGCAATAGTTTGCTTCTGGTTATGATTGCCCACGCAGTTTACGATATCCTCGCCTTTGCAATGATTGTGAAGTTTCCTCACGTGCTGGGGGTAAACTCTAGTAATGAGAAGACGCCCATTATCAACACCTAGTTCGCAACAGCAAAATGCATCAAAAATGCATTCGCTTGCCTGGTGGTCGATAAAAGTTACGTGTGGAGCACTGCTTATTACTAATGCCTTTGTTGTCGTGCTCTACGGCTTAGATACAACGTTTGAATCACCGCGCCTTCTGGCTCAGATTTTGGTAATTGGTGGAGGAGCTTGTTCGATCTATCACTACTTAAAACTCAAAGCGCAAAATAACGATATTCAAATGCCTCAGAAGCTGGAAACAAAGGCCGGGCTCTACCGTCAGATAAGACATCCAATGTATTTAGGCGATATTCTAATCTACAGTGGCTTAACGCTCTTATACACCACGCCAGTTAGCGTGCCGGTGCTGTTTATCTCTATTGCCGCTTTGTGTAAGCAAGCCGATGTCGAAGATCAGTATTTAGCCTCTCGTTTTACCGAGCAATTTCCTGAGTGGTGTAGCCACTCATATAGGTTAATACCTTTTGTCTATTAAATCGAACTCGCGCTACTTCACAGCTCGACAAGCAGCCGCTGTAAATACAACATCGGTGGAGCTATTTAGTGCTGTTTCGGCAGAATCCTGAACCACCCCAATAATAAAACCAACACCGACAACCTGCATTGCAACATCGTTTGGAATGTTGAACAAGCTGCACGCCAGCGGTATCAATAAAAGAGAGCCTCCCGCAACGCCAGAGGAACCGCAAGCTGATACGCTAGCAATGAAACACAGCAGCAGGGCGGTGCCTAAGTCGATACTGATACCAAGCGTGTTCACCGCCGCTAAGGTCATCACACTGATCGTGATCGCGGCGCCTGCCATATTGATCGTTGCGCCTAGAGGAATCGAAACCGAATAAGTGTCTTCGTTTAGATCTAACTTTTCGCATAAGGCCATGTTTACTGGAATATTGGCCGCCGAGCTTCGTGTAAAAAACGCCGTTATTCCACTTTCACGTAGGCAGGTAAAGATTAAGGGGTAGGGGTTTGACCGAGTTAGCACATAAAGAATTATCGGGTTAACAATGAGCGCAATGATCAGCATTGTGCCAACCAATAGACCTAGTAGGTGTGCGTAATTGAGTAACTCGCTGAAGCCTGTTTGAGCGATGGTGCCAGCGACAAGGCCAAAGATTCCAATTGGCGCTAGCTTAATCACGAACTGAACCAGAGACAACATTGCATCGCTTAAATCACTTAATAGCGCTTTGCTCGAGTCGGCCGAACGCTTCATCAAAAAACCGAAGCCAATAGCCCACGCCAGAATGCCAATATAGTTTGCATTCAATAGGGCGTTTACTGGGTTGTCGACTATTTTGAATAGTAGAGTATTTAGCACTTCGCCAATACCTTGAGGGGCCGAATTAGATGCCTCGGCGACTAAGACTAGGTTAGCGGGGAATAAAAAGCTAAGCATCACCGCGGTTGTTGCTGCCGCCATTGTGCCGATAAAATAGAGTACCAGTATCGGCCGCATGCCAGATCGGCGCTCGGCGTTCTGCGTTGCTAAAGACGCAATGACCAATACAAAAATCAGAATGGGCGCCAATGCTTTCAGGGCTGATACAAACAAACCGCCTAGAAACGAGAGGCTCATCGCTGTGTCGGGAATGAACGCGCCTACTAAGACGCCTAGGGTGATCCCTACTACAATTTTTAGAATAAGGTTTGGGCCAGTGATAAAACTAAGGAAGGCTTTATTTGTCGAGGTTTCTTGGCTCATTTTATAGCTCTTGTTTTTGCTGAGATTATCGAAGTTGACTTCTGAGAAGCCGCAGATGAAAAATTGTTACAAGAACTTTCTTAGGCAAGCTCTTTTTTCCACAGCACGTCTTCGTGACCTAGTCGTAGATTAATGATTCGTGCCGTTACAAATAACAAATCTGATAAACGATTCAGATATTGGCGAGTAGTTTCGCAAACAGGTTCAGCTTGATGCAATGTCACAACATCTCGTTCGGCGCGGCGCGCGATTGATCTCGCCATGTGGCAGACCGAGGCCGCTTCGCTGCCACCTGGTAAAATAAAGTCTTTTAGGGGCTCGACCGATTCGTTAAATAGGTCAATTTTATTTTCTAATTGATCGATTTTTTCTTGTTTAATAAAGCTTTGGCCAGGCATGCTGATTTCTCCGCCAATATTAAACAGGTCGTGCTGAATCGCGGTAAACAACACCTTTAGCTCCGCGTCTTCGAGCTTGCAAATCATTAAACCAATAACACTATTGAGCTCATCAACAGCTCCCATTGCGTTCATTCTCTCGTGGTTTTTAGCTATTCGTTCGCCACCGCTTAGCCCTGATGTGCCGTCGTCGCCGGTTCGTGTATAGAGTTTGCTGAGTCTGTTTCCCATGTCTAAATCCTGTTTTTGTCTCGCTTACTTTGTCGAAGAGAGTACGATAATAACTACAAATAACTAGCGAATGTTAGTCTCATTAGCGTTTGCGTTGTACAGCGGTAGTGATAAAGAGAATATTACGCCATCAGAGCTGAGTAAATTGCGTGCAAGCACATCGCCTCCGTGAAAACTGGCAATTAGCTTCACGATATATAAACCCATGCCCAAGCTCACCTTTTGCGCGTCTTTTCTCCCCAGTGACACAAGTGGTTCAAATATTCGTTCGGCCATGCCTTCAGGAAGGCTTGAGCCTTGATTAATAATGTCTATTTGAGCGAAGTCATCAAGCTTGCGTGCTTTAAACACAATTGGGGTATTTTGCGCTGCAAAATCTATGGCGTTGTCGACCAGCTTATCGAGTGCTTGGGCAATATAGTCGGGTGCAATTTCTACATATAAGGGGCGAGTATTAACTTGTATCTTGAAGCTCTGCTCAGGGTTTGAAAAGCTGTATCCATCGACATAGCTTTCAATTAGTTCAATCAAATCAACAACTTCACGTGTCTCAGATTGCATCGCTTGTTCTAGATTTGCCGCCTCGGTCAGGTTGCGTAAGATGCTGCCAATTCGGTTAATTCCGTTTTTAGCGCGATCCATATACTTGCTGTTAGCCGATTCGGGGAGTTCTTCTGACAGATTGTGCAGAGACGAATTCACCACGTTTAAGGGGTTGCTCACTTCGTGCGCTAGGGTGTCGGGCAAACCGCGTAAATAGCTCGTGTATTGTGATAAGCGCTCAAGCATATTGCTGACCGAGCGTGATAAGTCGCCAATTTCATCGCCCGACTTCGCTTCGGCGACTAAGCGTTGATTAATGATTCTTCCGTCACGATCAATCGCCGTCTCTGTGGCGTTTCTAAGTCGGCGTATGCGCAGAGTTAGTCTTGAAGCAAACAAAAGTAGGGCAGTCGCAACCGTGACCAACACCAACAACGTGACGCTAATTACGTTTTCCAAAATCTCTTTTTGTTGGCCAAGAACTTGGTTTGTGCTTTGTTCTACAACGACAACTCCGGGAATTTCATCTCCGAGATAGATAGGGTGGGCTGACATTAAAATCGCCCCTTGTTGGTCAAACGATGGCCGTCGATCGGTGCTTATTTCACCTGCAAGAGCGCGCTCAATAATCGCGTCGTTACGCTGTTGAACGCTGCTATTGAGCGTCTCCTGGTCAGCCGTGGGCTGCTCAATTATGTATGAGAAGACTGTTTGAAGTACTGAGTTGTAGTAGTAGCTCAAAGTAGCCCAAATATCATCATCGGCCGGTTTGGTGGTAGTCACTTCGCTATCAGGGATAATATTTCCTACCACCGCGGCCGGGCGTTTATCGGAATTAAAAACCCAAATACGAGCATCGGATCGATCTAAGGCTTTGAGAATCTTTGCGATTTCAGGTGATTTAACCAATAAGCGTGAAAATTCGTCGGTGTCGCTCTGAGGTGTGGTCGTTACAATTGACTCAATGAGCAATGAATCTCGATCGTCAACATCGATAACACTCAGTTTTACGCGAGTTTCTGATGACAGCATAAATCGTGGGATACGTAGCTCAACATTGTAACCCTCATCAGTTTCAGCAAGTTCAGCCGCTAGGTCATAGTTAGGCTTTCCGGTAATCGGGTATTGCCATTGCTGATCCATCAAATAAATGCTCATACGCCCAGTCTCTCTAGCGATCAGGGTGTAGCGTTGCTCTGGACGGTCAGGGGCTTGTAGCGATAAGCGAATATGATCAGCTGCATCAACTCGTAAAAATCCCCTCTGCCGCAAAACCACCGAATCGTCGAGCACTCTGAACATCGCATAGATGAAGTTGCCGCGATACCCGAGAACATGATCGACTGAAATAGATGGCTTAGCGTCCCGCTCAGAGGGCTCTTCGTTTTGAAGGCCTGAGATATCGGCTGTGTAGGTAATTGCTTGGCTAACCTGTTCACCCCAGTCGCTAAACTCGCCGTTTAAGTTGATATAGGCTGGTAAGGGCGTGGCATAAATATCATTGCCATCGGCGTCGTCGACATCGATTGTGGTGTCTTCAGTAAATAATTCCGGACGATCATTGAGAACCGTGGCGACTGCTCGAGAAATCAAGCTAAGCGCATTTTCCTGCCCACTGAGCAAGAATGTTTTCATATCGCGCACATAGATGTAAGACATCCAAGGGATAAGCAGCAGCAAGAGTGCGACCAACAGTAATTTGGTACGTATTGAAAACCCAGTTCGCATTTTAATCAATAGTTTCGCTTAGACATATGCTGAGAGTTTACTCGCCAGTATTCCACTTGTAACCCACACCAAAAACCGTCTGTATGTTCTTAAAATCAGGATCTATCTCTTTGAATTTATTTCGGATTCTTCGAATGTATCCATTGATGGTGTTGCGCTCAACATAGCTTTGCCGAGTTATTTGCATCATGTTTTCGTAGGTCTTGACGTGTCCTGGGTGACGAGCCATTGACTCGATTAACCAAAACTCGGTGAGCGTTAAGCTTAGTTCCTTACCTTTCCAACAGATTGCCATGCTGTCTTCGTTGATTTCTAGATCGTCTATGGTAAGCGTATCGCTGCTCGATTGCTCATCGGCAGATTGTCCAAGGCTATCAACTATTCGAAATAAGGAGTTAATGCGAACGCTTAAAAACTGCATGTTCAGCGGTTTAGTTAGATAGTCCCAGGCATCGAGTCTCAGCCCCGATACGCGGTCGATATCGGTGTCTCTTGCGGTGAGAAAAATGATTGGTAGGGTAGGCGACAAGGAGCGAAGATCGCGGCAAAGGTCAAAGCCTCCGTCCATTTCGTTTTCGAGCATGATGTCTAAAATTGCCAGATCAGGCATGCTTTCGCGCATACCCTCTAGAGCCTCTGGGCGATTTTTATACGTATCAACCTCGTAACCCGACTTCTGTAAAGCGTCGCGATAGTTCTCGCGTTGATCAAAGTCGTCTTCGACGATAGCTACTCTTCTTGCCATTATTGCGTGTCTCTTGTTGTTAGCCAAAAATGTTGTTAGACAAAGTCTTTAGATTAGAAATAAAGGGTTGCTCATTCCGCTATTAGACATGTTGAGCTGTATTTTTGTCTTTCTAAGGTTAACTTTCTGAATATTTTGCCCTAATTGCGACGACTAAACACAATTTCCAGCGAAAACCATAATTTAACCATTAGTTTAGCCTGAATTAGACATACGCAAGAGGTTTAATGTAAGCATCTAAGAAATATTAGTTTTTTAACAAGCTTTCGAAAACTATCTGCCAAAAAAGCGCAATAGGTTGAGAAATTGAAACAGTGACTTGTTTCAGCTGAATGTGTTTGAGAGTCACAAATCAGCGGGCCAATTTTTAGACAAATGAGTGTCAAACAAAAAGAGAACGGGTAACGTATTATGAACCAGCAGTATTTTGTACCAGTCAGTGATGACCTAATCTACAATCATCCAGAGCAAATCGAAGGGCCTTTAGTGCCTTACGTTGCAGGCATGGAATGTCACGAATGGTTGTCTATCGAACTCAACCCTGAAGAAGAGTTTCCAGTTGAGCGCAAAAAAGCCTCGCCGAATTTAACTCTTGCCTACAGCGCTTATAAAAAACGCTAGAACCCTCAAAGAACCTACTTTTCGCCTGCGCCAGGCTATGCGCGCGGGTCGATTGATTCGCGGAGCAAATGGATTTGGCATATTCAGTGGATCTGATCCCGTCGTTATCACTTCCTTTCAAATAACTGTTTAAGCGCAAGGTAATTGATCTAAGCCGAGCTCGCTTTTCCAGTCTAATTTAAAATCTGTGTGTGTGTATGAGCCATCAGCTTGTGCCGTATAGTGTTTGGCGAATTTGTTAATATCCTTCTCAATAGACGAGATTGCAGTGATTAGTCGATCAATATCATCTAGAGTGTTGTAAAGACTGAAACTCACTCTCACCATTCCTCGCTTGCGATTAATAAAGCTCTCTTGTTCAGCCTCATCAATATCACTTAAATCAAGTTGCCATAGTTCGTCTTTTAGCAAAGAGCTCACATAAGGGTGAGCACAAAAGCATTCGTTTCGCACTGCGATGGCAAAATAATCGTTCAGAATAGCGGCTAACAAGCCATGATCAAGCGACTTATGGTTGAAGGCTAGGGCGCTGGTTCGCTGGCACTCTAAATCGGCATACACGGTAACTTGATCCATCGCCGCAAGCTTCGTTAGCGCGTATCCAGATACCGACTGGTCGTGATCTTCAATTTTTCTATGGCCATAAGCCATCATTTGATCGAGAACGGCGGCTAAGGCAATTGCCCCAATAATGTTTGGCGTGCCCGATTCTTCTTTCTCCGATTCATTATCGACGAATTGATAGTCGTAAAAGCTAACCGATGAAACCGAGCCGCCACCAAGATCTTGCCCAGCAAGTTGTTGCAGTATCGATCGTTTAGCAACCATGACTCCCGGCGCCATTGGCGCATATACCTTATGCCCCGAGAACACTAAAAAATCAGCATCGATCTGATCTAGGTCTGTCGCGCCATGGGCGATGCTTTGTGCGCCGTCTACAAGAACGAAAATATCGTGCTCATGGGCGATTCGACATATTTTCTCGACGTTATTACGAACTCCCGTGACGTTACTTACTGACGATACCGCTATGTAATTTACCGATCTAGAATGCTCTTTACAGTACTTTTCTAAAAACGTTAGATCTAAAGCGCCTGCAGTCGCGCCTTCTCCTAATAGGGGAATATAAACAACTTCGTTCCCAAATTGGCGGTGTGGCAAGTCATTTGCGTGATGTTCCATTGATGACACCAACACTGTTTTACGATCGGGCCTTGCTGCGCTTAAGCCACGCGCTAAGCGATTAATCGCAGCAGTGGTTCCCGAGCCACTAAATACCGTGGCGTACTCTTTAGGCGTCGCGCCGACGTACTTTAAAACCGTGTCATGTGCCCAAGCGAGGGCTTTGGTCGAAATTTGAGCCGAATTATGGACGTAACTATGCGTGTTGGAATAGTGAGGCAGTACTTTCTCGATGGTAGTGAGAG
The DNA here is from genome assembly GCA_937918955.1 of uncultured Arenicella sp. GTDB lineage: Bacteria > Pseudomonadota > Gammaproteobacteria > Arenicellales > Arenicellaceae > Arenicella. The sequence goes on along the minus strand of CAKZRZ010000014.1, from coordinate 18,905 downwards.
CAATCTCAGCCGCCAAAGGAGATGCGGCGCCATCAAGGTGAAGGCGCCGCAAGCGCTCACCTGAAGCGGTGGGGTACTCTGTTTCTAGGCCAATAAACGCTATTGGCGTTTTTGAGTTACAGTCTTCGATGTTCGAATTTATTGTAGATCGGTTCATGCACTGATTATACGGCGCGAAAGCGGTGTGGTCGATGACCAAGATTGACGCAAATCTCCACATACTCTGTTGTATAGTTACGTCACCTATTAATTAAATACAGACTTATAAAGAGTGTAGCAATGAAAAAAACAGCATCCCTCCTAGTAACCATGGGCCTAGGTCTTGGGTTAGCGGCATGCAATCAAGCCGACGAGCCAAAGCAAGCCGCTCAAGTTCCTGAAACTGATGTTTCGAGTAAAGTTGAGCAAGCCACTGATCAAAGCGATGAAAAAAGTAACGAGAGCATGATGGCGAACCCGTTTTATCAAGACAGCACACTCTATATGCAGTATCCAGCGTTCGACAAGATTGAGAACGCTCACTACGCACCGGCGTTTGAAAAAGGCATGGCCGACCAATTGGCTGAAATTGAGGCGATAGCAAACAATCCTGAGCCTGCAACTTTTGAGAACACCCTGGTGGCGATGGAGAAGAGTGGCCAAACCCTGTCGAGGGTTGCATCAGTCTTCTTTGCATTGGCGTCAGCAAATATTAATGACGACATCAAAGCTCTACGCAGCGAAGTAGCGCCGAAATTGTCGGCGCATAGAGATGAAATTTTGCTTAACCCAAAACTCTTCGCCCGAGTGAAAGCACTACATGATCAACTTCCAGAACTGAAACTTGATTCTGAGTCGGAACGGTTAGTTAAAGAAAACTATAAGGATTTTATTGGCGCGGGAGCACAACTTTCGAATGCAGATAAAGAACAACTTAAGGCACTGAATAAAGAGCTGGCAACACTGACCACCAAGTTTAGTGAAAATGTGCTCGAAGAAGTAAATTCGAAAGCAATTATTGTTGAAGATGTAAAAGAGTTAGCTGGTTTAAGTGACACCCAAATCGCGTCTGCAGCCGAAGCGGCCAAGGCAAGAGACCTTGAAGGCAAATACGTTCTGCCGCTTTTAAACACAAGTCAGCAACCGTCGATGGCGTCATTGGAAAATCGCGAGTTACGCAAGCGCATTCTAGAAACCTCTCTTGGTCGTGGTAGCTCTGGTGGCGATTACGATAACCGTGAACTTGTATCAAAGGTGTTCAAATTGCGCGCAGAGCGTGCTCAATTACTTGGGTACGACAACCATGCGGCGTATCAATTGGTGAGTCAAACAGCCAAGACTACCGAGGCGGTAAATCAGCGGTTAGCCACCTTGGCGCCGCCCGCTGTGGCGAATGCCAAAAAGGAAGCAGCAGACCTGCAAGCGATCATCAAAAAACAAGGTGAGGATTTCAAACTCGCGGCGTCAGACTGGGATTTTTATACCGAAAAGCTTCGTGCAGAGCGTTACAACTTTGACGCCTCGCAGCTCAAGCCTTACCTAGAAATGGAAAACGTTCTGGTTAACGGAGTATTCTATGCGGCTGAAAAGGTGTATGGTTTAACGTTTAAGGCTCGCCCAGATCTCCCGACATATCACCCTGATGTAAAGGTATGGGAAGTGTTTGATGCTGATGGTTCAACATTGGCACTGTTTATTGAAGATTTCTACGCACGTGAATCTAAACGCGGTGGCGCTTGGATGAATGCCTATGTGTCTCAGTCCAAATTAATGGGCACTCAGCCAGTGGTGGCTAACCATCTTAATGTTCCTAAGCCGCCTGAGGGCGAACCGACCTTGTTAACTTGGGACGAAGTAACCACTATGTTCCACGAATTCGGGCATGCACTGCATGGCATGTTTTCAGACGTTAACTACCCAAGTTTTTCTGGCACATCAGTGCCTCGCGATTTTGTTGAATACCCATCACAAGTTAATGAAATGTGGGCCGATTGGCCAGAGATATTAAGTAATTACGCAAAGCATTACGAAACGGGTGAACCAATGCCGCGTGAACTGCTGGATAAAGTCTTCGCGAGTTCGAAGTTTAACGAAGGCTACGGTACCACTGAGTACTTAGCTGCATCGCTATTAGATCAAGCATGGCATCAGTTAGCGCCAGAAGAAGTTCCGAGCGCCGATGAAGTGTTAGCGTTTGAAGCTAAGGCACTCGAAAAGGCTGGAATAAAGCTTGACGAAGTTCCTCCCAGATATCGCACCACTTATTTCTCGCACATCCTAGGAGGCTATTCAGCCGGGTATTATTCGTATATCTGGAGCGAAGTGTTAGACGCCGATTCAGTAGAATGGTTTAAAGAGAACGGCGGATTGACGCGCGAAAATGGTGATCATTTCAGGAAAACTCTGTTATCTCGCGGAGGGGCAGAAGACGCCATGACGCTCTTTAAAAATTTTCGCGGTGCTGAACCAAACATTCAGCCTCTATTAGAACGCAAAGGTTTGACCACCAAGTAGACGATTAGTGTCGGTTTTATTAAATGGGGAGTGTGACTTCCCATTTTTTATTCGCTACGATCTATCTACTGCTTAACACTGTCAGACGCTTAGGATAGTTCACTATGAGTTTGCTGCAGAACTAGATAGGCTGGCACTTCTCCATATCAAAGGCATCAAAGCCTTTACGTGAATTTGTGCTCCTACGTTGTATTCTCCTTTAACTTATTGGTGGAGCCCGCGAAAGCGAAGCGCAGAACACATCATTAAAATAAAAAGAGACGCAAATATGCAAAACGACATCGTCAAACGCCTTTTAGTACTCATTGTTATTCTGCTCATTGGTGGCGGTGTAAGTTACGCCGGTGGACAGGGCGGTGCAACGGTAAACGGAATGTCTGTATTTCTTATTTGTGGTGCTTGGGCATTTCTTGTGAATTGGTTGGTGTTTATACCTTCAAATTTCGCGCAAACAGAAAAGTACTATGACCTAACCGGCAGCCTCACGTATCTATCGGTAATCGGCTTGGCATTGTACCTGACTCCAGAGCTGTCCACGCGCGCTAAGATCGCTGGCGCTATGGTCGCTATTTGGGCTCTTCGTCTGGGTACATTTTTGTTTAAACGAATTAGCCAAGACGGGCACGATGATCGCTTTGACGAAATTAAAATTAATCCTAGCCGTTTCTTCATCGTCTGGACCATTCAAGGTTTGTGGGCGATCGTTACTGCGGCCTGCGCTCTGGCAATTATTACCGGCGCCAACCAAACTGAACTAGGCCCAATTGCTTATCTTGGTATCGTTGTTTGGTTAATTGGTTTTATCATTGAAGTCATCGCAGACTCGCAAAAACGTGCGTTTAGGAAGAACCCAGATAACCAGGGTAAGTTTATCAATGCCGGGCTCTGGTCATGGTCGCGGCACCCTAACTATTTTGGTGAGATAACGCTGTGGTTCGGCATGGCAATCATGGCGCTGCCGGTACTAAGCGGTGCACAATTTGTTACTTTAATTTCTCCTTTCTTCGTCATGTTTTTGTTGACGAAGGTAAGTGGCATTCCCACTTTGACGAAAAAGTCTAAGCTGCGTTGGGGTGATGACCCGGAGTATCAAGCCTACTTAAAAAACACCTCGCTTTTGATTCCACTACCGCCAAAGAAGTAAAACAGCTTTTTTAACAATGCTTTATAGCTCATACCTCAGGATTATTTCAATGCTAAAACACCTTAAGATCGCGTCTCTAAGCTTGGTGCTAACATGCTTAGCGTCGCCTATCGACAGTCTTGCGGCTGATCGCGTTACTGGCGAAACCTTTGCTTTGCGTTCGCCTGTTTTGGCGACGCAGGCAATGGCGGCCACTTCTCAACCGCTAGCCACACAAGCTGCGCTAGATATCATGCAGAAGGGCGGTAACGCCATCGATGCTGCTATTGCAGCTAATGCAGTGCTTGGCTTAGTAGAACCAACCGGCAATGGAATAGGCGGCGACTTATACGCAATTGTTTGGGACGCCAAGAGTAAAGACCTCTACGGTCTGAATGCGTCTGGCCGCTCGCCAAAAGCACTTAGCCGCGAATGGTTTATTGAAAATGGACACAGCAAAATACCATCGCATGGGCCGTTACCCGTGTCGGTACCTGGAGCGGTTGATGGCTGGTTTATGCTGCATGAGCGTTTTGGCAAACTACCTATGTCCGACAATTTGTCACCGGCAATAAACTACGCCGAGCAGGGCTTTCCAGTGTCTCAGCTAATTGCTTATTATTGGAACCGTTCTGTGCCAATCTTGAAAAAGTGGCCAGGATTTGAATCGCAATTTACCATACAAGGCAAGGCTCCAGCACACGGTGAAATATGGAAAAATCCCAATTTAGCCAATACCTTACGAGCAATTTCTAAAAACGGCCGTGATGAGTTTTACAAAGGCGAAACCGCTAAAATCATTGCACAGTTTATGCAAGATAACGGTGGCTTTCTCAGCTATGATGATCTGGCTACTCACTCCGGAAAATGGGTTGAGCCAGTAAGCACAAACTATCGAGGCTATGACGTTTGGGAGCTACCGCCAAATAGCCAAGGCATCGCGGCACTGCAAATTTTAAACATAGTTGAGCAATTTGATGTCGCTAAGATGGGCTTTGATTCAGCTGAATATGTTCACTTGTTCACAGAAGCGAAAAAAATCGCATTTGAAGATCGGGCTAAATACTACGCTGATTCAGAATTTAACAAGCTGCCAGTTGAAGAGCTAATATCAAAAAAATACGCTAAAAAGCGAGCAAAACTTATAGACCCAAATCGTGCTGGCAAAGAGTTTGAACCCGGTAGCGTGAAGCTCGAGAAGGGCGATACCATATACCTAACTACGGCCGACTCTGAAGGCAATATGGTATCGCTTATTCAAAGTAATTTTCGCGGCATGGGTTCTGGGATGGCGCCTCCTGGTTTAGGTTTTATTCTTCAAGATCGAGGTGAGCTATTCACTTTGGAAGAAGGGCATTTCAATGTTTTTGAAGGGGGTAAACGGCCGTTTCAAACCATTATCCCAGCATTCATTACTAAAGATAAAAAGCCTTGGATGAGCTTTGGCTTAATGGGAGGTGCTATGCAGCCGCAAGGGCATGCCCAAATCGTAATTAATATGGTCGACTTTGGTATGGATGTACAAGCCGCGGGGGACGCCCCTCGGATGCATCACACCGGTTCGTCTCAACCTACTGGCGAGCTTATGAAGGACGGCGGAGTTCTAAATCTTGAAACCGGTTTTTCGTATCGCACTATCCGCCAACTCATGCGAATGGGCCACAAAATTCAATATGCAAACGGCCCTTATGGCGGTTATCAAGCTATCAAACGCGCAGATAATGGTGTGTATTGGGGCGCAACAGAGTCACGTAAGGATGGTCACGCCGCAGGCTATTAAGCCTTAAGTCGATAGAACTTTGAGGGCCGTCAATGAAAGAGTTTCATACTCATTGGCGGTTCTAACGGGTCTGGTTTTGCACGATTAGGGCTTAGTGGATTCGAGTTATTTTCTTAGCTATTTTAGCGAAAGGCTGTTAAAGGTGTTTTGGTATCGCTCGTTGAATTAACGCTAAACGTCGCTAAAGTTTTTGATAGTCGAACCATCGCCTTCTTTTAGCCCTATATCAACAGATCCGAGTACGCCGCTCGAGATAGTTTAATTTAGAAAGCCATATAGGAATTATCAAAGTGGAACACTCATTTTTGTTATCAGTCTTTGTTTTTTTAGCGGCTGCAATTCTCGTGGTGCCATTGATCAAGTTATCAGGCTTAGGCTCGGTCATTGGATACTTAATTGCGGGTATTTTGATCGGGCCATCGGTCGCTGGATTTATCACAGAGCCAGAGACAATTCTCCATTTCAGCGAGTTTGGTGTGGTAATGATGTTGTTTTTGATCGGCTTAGAGCTAAAGCCAAAGGCGTTGTGGCAAATGAAAAGTCGTTTGCTAGGGCTTGGTGGTCTTCAGGTGGGAGTTTCTTCTTTATTACTGAGTCTGCTCTTACTTAGTCTTGGAATCATTACTGGAACAGCCATTGTGATCGCTATGGCATTTGCCTTGTCATCGACTGCGGTGGCAATTCAAATAATGCAAGACCGCGATATTCTCAAAACTGAGGCTGGCCACTCGGCTTTTTCGGTGTTGCTTTTTCAAGACGTCATTGTTATCGCCATGATTGTGTCAATACCGTTATTGGCCGATAGCTTTGGCGTCGTCAGTCTAGCCGATATAGAAACTGACACTTTATTGAGCACAGGGACAGAGGCAGTTGAAGGTGATCCTCATCATGTTGATGCTTCGTCAGGACTATCTGGCTGGCCATTCGCTGTGGCTACACTGTCGGTCTTCTTTGGAATGATTTTCGCCGGCCGCATACTTTTACAGCCATTGTTTAGGCTGGTGGCAAAAAGTAAGGTGCGTGAGACGTTTACTTCGATAGCTCTCGCACTGGTAATAGGTGCTGCGCTGTTAATGCAATGGCTCGGCTTGTCGTCTGCTTTAGGTGCTTTTTTTGCTGGAGTTGTATTAGCTGATTCTGATTATCGCCATCAATTAGAGCGAGATCTCGAACCATTTAAAGCCATGCTTTTAGGCTTATTTTTTATATCGGTTGGGATGTCACTCGATTTTGGCGTTATTTTAGAATCTCCACTGACCGTATTCGGCGGAGCTTTTGTGCTGCTCGCCCTCAAAGCTGCGGTGTTGTTAATGGTTGGCCGATTGTTTGGCTTATCATTACATTCTAATTTTCTATTTGCTTGTTTGATATGTCAGGCTGGCGAGTTCGGCTTTGTGTTGTTTCAATTTGCCGCAACCGAGGGCTTAATGAGCAGAGAGCTTGTCTCGCAATGCAACGCGATGATAGCAATAACGATGGCGATCACTCCGATTTTGTTGATTGTTTATGATCGAGTGCTTGCACGCAAAATAAATGTTGAGAGGAAAACGGGAGAGGCCCCAGTTGATAGAGGGCATAAGGCCTTGATCTTAGGCTTTGGAAGGGTGGGCCAAGTAGCCTCTCGTTTGATGCATACTCAAGACATCGAAACTACGATTATCGACCATGACGGCGATCACATTGAATACGTAAGGCAGTTCGGAAACAAAGTGTATTACGGTGACGCAGCAGACGTAGAACTGCTCAGAATGGCGGGCGCCGAGACTGCGGATGTCATTTTGATTTGTATCGACAATGCAGCGAAAGCAACCGAAACGGCTCAAAATATTAAGCAGCATTTCCCTAATGCGAAGGTCTTGGCTCGAGCAACTAACCGAACGCACATGTTTGATTTAATGGCATTAGAGCTTGATTTTATCGAACGTGAGACTGTTCGAGGGTCGCTCGCAATAGGGCGAAAGGCTCTGCAGTTTCTGGGCTTGTCTGAGTCTCGAACCGAAGAGCTTGCAATAAAATTTTTGCAACACGACTACGAGTTAATCAAAGAAACGTGGACACACAAAAATGATCTTGGTGTTTTAATCGACAAAGTTAAGTCCAGCCGTGAATTATTGAAACAAACGCTTAATTCAGAAAAGTGAGAACCACGCTTAGCAATAGAGCAACTAATCAACTGAGTAATTTAGTCCAAGCGTAAGTACTGATTGTTCTACTGCTTTGTTCCCCGACTTAGGGCAATTGTTGGAACGATTTAGCCAATAAAATTCTGAACCATTTTCACTTCCATGCACACCTAATTAACAAGCCAACTGTGTATTACCCTGCTTGTTGGTTTACTACCTCGGGAGTCGTCTATGCTCCTTAAATATGTGGTATATCGATAAGTGCGCTTAGGGAGCCGCCTATCGAGTTTTGGTAGTGACCTTTCTCTGGGCTCAATGTCCCCATACCCTCGAGGGCTCAGGGAAAGGTCTTTTTCGTTGCTACCAGACTAGCTATTTCACAACGCTGTGTTGTCAGCGCTCATTTTGCTAGGCAGACAATAATCTGTCTGATATTTCTTCAACAATTGAACCTTTTGAGCTTCAAATCGAACTCACTGTCTAGGGTGATAACAGTATTTTGCCAAAATCGCTCACTCTCAGAGTGTAGAGAGGGAGTATTTGTATCGGCATATTCGTGAGCCTTGAAAAACGTAATTGTAATTTGAGTTTATTTAATTCGGGCAAAAAGGGTTAAAAATCATGGGATATATCAGAGTATATCGTGGCAACGATCTAACAAATCAACTAGAACTCGGCGAAGAGCAAGTAACCATTGGTAGAACTGAGGGCAATACTCTAGTGTTGCCTGGAGATGGTGTTTCGAGGCAGCATGCCGCTATCGAGTTTCAAAATGGCGAATACTATATTGTTGACCTGGGTAGCCAAAACGGTGTGTTTCTTAATAACGAGAAAGTTGTTAAGAGCAAACTGAAGTACTGGGACGAAATTCAGATTCATAATTTCGTCATTAAGTTTATGGCTACGCAGGGCTTAAGTGCCAAGAAGGGTGCGCAAAATCAAACCGCACAAGAATCTGAATCTGATAAAACCAAATTTTTCAAAATCACCGACGAAAAACAATTAGACGACCTACGCAAGAAAACCAAGGAGTGCTTTCTAAATTGCAGCGATGGTTCAGGCGTGGTCAAAAAAGTACTTATTAAGAAACCAAAGATTGCCATTGGTAAATCTAAAGATGCTGACCTTAGTGTTAGCGGGTGGTTCGCACCGGGTATTTGCGCGACCATTGAACGTCAGGGTAATAACTACGAACTAGTGCCAAGAAAACGCGGCAAAGTTAGTTATCAAAATAAACCGATTGTAGGCCCCACCAAGCTACTCGATGGCAGTGTGTTCAGTGTGCGAGGAAGGCAATTTAAGTTCTTCAATCGACTCACAAAAACGAGCTAACCACTGTGCCTTGGATAACTGCTGCCGACTCAGATATCGGCGCGAGAGAGGAACAACAAGATCGTTATCTTGTTGTGCGTAACGATAGAGGGTCAAGTCAGTTATTAGTCGTTGCTGATGGTGCGGGTGGTCACACCATGGGCGCCATGGCCGCTCAAACTGCGATCACACATGTGCGCGAAAACGTTACAGGCCTTTGGCTTAGTGAAGACCCGCTGACTTTTTTGAAAGACCTTATCGTTGAATGCAATCAACGTGTATTGGCACTCAGTGACACTGATCTAGCATGCTCGACTATCGTGATGGTCTTCATGAGGTCTGACGAGTTGTTTTGGGGGCATGTTGGCGACAGCCGCTTTTACCTCATTCGAAACGGCGAAGTCATCTCACAAACTCGAGATCATTCGGTTGGGGAACTCCAACAGAGACAAGGTGATGAGGCCACAGGAGCCATCAAGGCTGCTGAAAACGAACTTTACATGTGTTTAGGTGGGCTCTCGGATATTACGCCAGAGCTCGACAGTAGCGCCGTCAGGGAGGGTGACTCATTACTGCTTTGCAGCGACGGGCTTTGGGGGCAAACAGACATGCTGCGTACATTTTCAGAGTTAAGTAACACCGGCATCAGTCAGGAAGGCTTAGCTAAACTGGTCGCACAAAGCATTTCCGCTGCAAAGATAGCCAAGCCTGAGAACGGCGACAACATCACGTTAATCGCGTCTCAATTTCTAGAAAAGCCAACGTTGATTCGGCGACTTCTAAGCGCAATTTTTAAGACGTAAGCATAAACCGACACACTTCGTCGGTTTTACTGCGTGCTCCTAATTAGTAAATAGACATCAATAAATAGAATCAATATGAAAATCCCTAATCGTTCCATCTCATTGGCAGTTAAACGTATATCACGCAATACGTTGTTGCTTGCAAGTGCCTTAAGCTCAATTGCTGCACAAGCACAAGATCTTGATCTACGCTTTGAGGTTAAAGCCAACCTTCGCAGCAGTGATCAAATTCGGTTTCGCAGCGGTTTTCCATTTCCTGAAGGTGTTTCAACAAATGGCAACCCAGGTGTATTTATAGAAACAGTTGAAGAGGGCGAGCATGCAGAAGTCTCGCTAGCGAGCGTTGCTGGTAATTGGAAATTCGCCGATAACTGGCAGCTACGCTTTAAGGTTGATGCCATCGATCTCTACGACCGTAACCCAACTTCTGGTGATAACAAGATTGATATCGACGCGTTGATTCTTCGCTATGGCGAAAAGTCAGAGGCGGGCAAGATACCACTGAGTAACGATTACTATGCTCAGATAGGCAAGTTTAAAAAGTTCGAACAACAACGCGAGCGCCGCACTGAAAGTTATGGCGTTGTGTCCACCGTGTTTAACCGTTTTGAAGACAGCGGCATCGAAGCAGGCTTTGATCTACCTTCAGGTGTTTACGGTCGCGCTAGCCTCACTACGGGTAACCCAGTATTCATTCGCGACGTAAACGCGTTAGCAGGTGACAATGGCACTGAAGAGTTTCAAAACATGAGTACAGGCGCGGGCACAGGCACCATCAACACAAGCTTCAACACTGGCATTGTGACGCTCTACGACGCCGAGGTAGAAGACTTCGACTTGTCCAGTGAGCCAGAGCTCGGAGTAGGGCTTGGCTATCGTTGGAACTCTCAGGACAAAAACCGTCGATTCGACCTCCTGGTTCACCATTACGAACGTGAGCTAGCAGAAACCCGAGAACTTACCGGCACGTTTTATGGCGGCGATTTAGATCTTTTCGACCTTAGCGAACTGCCTCGCGGCCAAGGAGTTCGATTGCCATTTGAAGGCAATGATAAAACCGAGAGCGGGGTAAGCGCTTGGTATTATGCGGGCGACTTCTCCTTGTTCTCGCAATACGTTCAGCAAGACCTAGCTGGCTTAGATCGTGACGGTTTCGAGATAGAGCTCAGCTACGTTTTCGACCTGCCCATTACCGTAAGCCCGGTACTACGTTACTCCGAACTAAACAATAATTTCAGCAGCCCGCGAACGTTTTTCACGCCAAGCTTGCAATGGAACTGGCGCAAAATTGACTATGGGGTCAATCTCGATTTCTCAGATAGCTTGCGCTTGATAATTGAGTACGCTGACAATCAATTGGAGACAGCTGGAGGTCGAGAGGATCAAAACGAGTGGCTAATAACCCTGCGTTGGCGCCAGAGTTATAAGAAGTAATTTGAGCTTGATCGTTTCATGTTTACTTTTGTACTGATGGAGCTTTGCTTTGAACTTATGCTCTTATGTCCTGATTTTGTTCAGCCCTTTAGTTTTATGCGGTGTGTCGTGAAACGTACGATGCCATTTCATCAGTTCCAAGACCAGAAATAACGCCTTCTTTATCTTTCTTTTGTTTGTTTTGGCTACTTTTCCACATACCTTGTATGTTGCTAATAGGGATTTCTATGCCAACAATTCCTTTGAGCATTCTCTCAGTGAAGTCACTAGGTGCGTCAGATACCTTCCATGGCTCTTCATGATCTGATTCAAGTTGCGTGGTCAGTGAATTTAGATGGTCATAAAGCCAGTCTCTATCACTTAATGCATGAGGACTTCCATGGGCATGAAGCACAATATAATTCCATGTCGGCACCGCTTTCCCATGTTCTTGCTTACTCGGATACCAAGAAGGAGAGATGTATGATTGTGCGCCCTGGAAAGCGACTATTGATTCTTTAGCAGTCGGCAATAACTTCCAAACCGGGTTAGCTTTATTTACATGCCCCCTTAGAACGCCATACTCGCCCTCGGCAGTATCCAACACAAAAGGAATATGATTCACGTCTAGCACATCATCTTTGGAGGTGATCCAAGTCCCTAATGGATGTGACCTAATCAATCCATGTAAAACATCAAGATCGGCTTCTTTGAATATATTTGGTGTTAGCATTTTTCTATGTCGTTTCCCGAGAATATCTACTTATTAAAAGCGAACACATTATTCGACCGTCCGATTTGAGTATCTGACAGTCAAAAAATAGATTCACCTTAATAAGTGTCCGGATAATTGTAAGGAACCGGATCGTCTAGAGATGTCTTTGATGAACCTCCGCTGTCCGCTTTGAGTATCTTACAGACAATTAGGAGTTTTATCGAACCTAAATTTTTGAGCTATAAGATCAGATACTATTTAATACAGTCTTCTAAAAACTAAGTGCTCAAAACCGCCTTAAACCGTATTAAGCTGATCCAACATCTCTTTAACGGTTTGAAAACGTTCGCTTGGGTTCTTCTCAGTCGCTTTGCGAATGATCTGTTCCAGCCGCCCGATGATAGCGCCATCGGTGCCGATTATTTCTGGCAGTTCTTGATGAACCTGCATTTCAGCAAGCGTCATGTAGTCGTCATGACTAAAGGGTGGTTTGCCTGTAAGCAGCGTAAAGAGAATGATGCCGATTGAGTAGATGTCGGTTCGTTCGTCGAGTGTGTCATTTAGAAACTGCTCGGGCGCCATATAACGAGGCGTGCCCATTAGTTCGGTATTGTCCGTTTTGCGTCGCTCGTTACTTGCCACACTTCGCGCGAGCCCGAAGTCCATGATTTTTAAAATACCTTGTTGATTCACCATCATGTTTGCAGGTTTTAAATCGAGGTGAATCACTCCTTGTTCATGGGCTGCAATCATTGCTGAGCAAATTTGCCGGGCCATTAGTAGGGCGATGTAAACGTCTTGAGCGCCTCGGGTTTTTTGTAGCTGCTCGAGGTCATAGCCGGCTACGTACTCCATGCTGATATAGGTATGTTCTCCCCAATTGCCCATGTCAAAAGTTCGTAGAATATTTCGATGAGTAATGCGCCGTGCTAAACGAATCTCTTGTTTGATGCTAATTGCGGCGTCGTTATTAAATAGTTCGCGAGGCAATAGTTTTAAGGCGGTTTTCTCCTCTAGGTCTCGGTCTTGCGCTAAGAACACTTGGCCCATTGCACCGCAACCAATTAATTGAATTACATCGTAGCGTTTGTCGATTACGCTGCCGATTGCGACGGCTGGCGCTTGATCAACTTCGACATCGTTGTCGTCTGAATTTATCTCAGGTATAACTCCGTTGCTTAGAGAGCTATCAAGGTTAATCTCGTTTGACATTTGCGCTAGGTAGTTTTCCAATTCGGCTTTCTCTTTGAGGTTGTTGCCCATGTCTACCACCGCTCGGTAGAGCATGCCTATCTCATCATTGGTTTTGGGGGCGGCATTTTTGTGCGGGAAGTTTCCGTTTTGAATATCTCCAGTGACCGACACAAGATCAACAATAGGGCGACTGATGCGAAAGGCAACAAAGCCTGCAAGCACAAAGGCCACAATTAGGCATATTGCGCCGATAAGCAGCACTGTATTTTGAATGCTGGTAAACGGAGCAAGTAGGTCGGCGCTAGAGCGTAAGATCATCACAAAGCCAAGCGGCATGGCGCTGTCGTTGCTAACAGGTTTTGCAACAGCGAAGTACTCTTTGCCGTTTAAGGTTGTTTGAAAATTATGTACTGAATTATTTTTTTCGAGGATAGATCGCCAATGAGCAGGTGACTCTTTAAAGTATGCGTCGAGTGATGCTTTAAGTGCGGTATCCGTGAGGTATGTACTATTAACGCCGTTGACCTTGCGGCTTTGATCGCGCGTGACATTAAAGAAGCCAATATCGCTAGCTGTAAGTGACAGAATTTCATTTGCCATATCACCACTGAACTCGTAGGCGAGGGCAACTGTGCCGCGCACCACGTCGGTCGCTACATTGTCAAAAATGGGTTCGGTAACAATCTGCATTAAGCGGCCTTGGCTGAGGAAGTAGCCTTGCCCCGAGCGCCCTGCGAGGGCGGTGTCAAAAAACGTGGTTTTGCCGGCCATGTTTTGACCAATGGCTTGCGGCCGATCTGAGCGAGCTAATACATTTCCACGTCCGTCGGTAAAAAATAAGATGTCGAAATCGAGTTTGTTTTTAAACTCTGATATTTGGTCCTGAAGCGTTAGCACTTCACTCTCATAGACCAATGGCAATATGCGGCTGTCGCGCGCAACACTTTTAGCCACCTCTCTTATCGAACTGAAGCGGCTCTCGATTTTGGTGTCTAAAACAATGCTAGATTGCTGTAGCGATTGGCCGATAGTCTCTGAAGAGACTTGGCGTGCTTGTACACCAATCTGCCAGAAGGTAGCTAAGATAAGTGCGCCGAAGCCCAGTAGAATTAGAAAGAAAAGCTTCTCGCGAATACCGAAACGAATACTTAGCGGGACCATTAGTAGAACTCATCTTCAAAAAGTGATGCATTTTTGGAGTATTTGCCGCCAAACTTATTCTTGTGTGATTCAATTTTAAACGCAGCGGTATCGATACGGTCCGTTAAGGTAAGTGCGTCACTTGCCTTAACTTCAATGGTGCGCTTCATCTCACCTCGAATATTCCAAATGCTAAGTTCATAGCTGCCAGCGGCGAGATTGTCAATTCGATAGCGACCCTGCGCATCAGCTTTGGTACTTAAGTTTTGATCGCCAACCGAGACAAATGTGGCCATGTCAGCGTGTATATTGCAGTAAATTTTGACGATTCCGGGTTGCTCGAGAGTGACCGCTCGTTTTAAACCAGCTCCGTAGGTTCCTAAATCAAAAGCGTTGCCACCTGACGATGAGAACACGTTGTGCTGAATCTTATCTTTGTTGACGAAAACAACTTGGTCGCCAGCGTTGATGGTTGAATATCTCGGTTGATATTCTTTTTGTTCCATATCAATGATATGTGTTTTGGGGCTGCGGTTAACTTGCGAATTGCTGAGTTGTTTTGGTGTTAGTGAAATCAGCGTACCTAGGGCAGGTAACGTTTTTCCGTTGCCGTCGATTAATTCTATCTTGCCGTTTATGGAACCTGTAGAAATCTGTTTAGGAGTCTCTTTAGGCTTCGGAGCGGGCGCGCTCTTTGCAGATTCTTTAGCTATCGGCTGAACAGTTTCCTTGATGATAGCTAAAGGCTTATCTTCAATCTTCTGTGCTGGCTCTTTTTTCTCGACTTGAGTGGCAGAGGCAATAGACGCTGCTTTGCTTTGAGCAGTAGCTATAGCAATCTCTTGATCTTTTTGCGCCTGAAGCTCGTCGGTACTCGGCTCGATCACTTGTGAATCATCAGCCAAATCCTCAGAAGCTTGCTCCTGCGTTGGCGGGTACTGTTCTTCGGCGCTCAGCAGCGGGCCAACTTTAGCCGAGCTATTTGGGAAGAAAATTCGATCTAAGCCGGCAATATTGGTGGTAGCACACGAACTCAGTAGTAATAGTGAAGCTAGAGCAAACAGGCATCGAATCGATATCGTTAACTGTGCTCTGGTATTCCTTATAAATGGCATGGGTACAGATACTCCGCTTTAAAATTGGTATTGAAATGCCTAAAACCGAGCTTTGAAATTTAGCCCTCGATTTGTTAGTTCAATATTTAGCGGTATTGGTTCATTTCCGAGCAAAAAAATAACCAAAATGTTTGTTCTTGATGCTTACTTTAGGTCGGCAACTTCCTCGCCTAGATGTAGATAGGTTTCGATACCCGCCTCGGTGTTTTCTAAAATGTCAGAAGAGGGTGCCCACTTGTCTTTCTCGCCCAGCAGAATCACGGTAGAACCGCCGAACAAGAAATAGCCTTTCTCTGCTCCCTGTTGATGTGCTGCAGTCTCATCATGGCTTTGCACAATTTTGCCTACCATCGCCGCACCAACTTCAATATAGGCGAGCTTGCCAAAGTCTTGGGTTTCAAGAATAGAAGCCCGTCGCTCGTTAACAATCAGTATTTCAGGTTTGGCTTTAAGCGCTAGCGGGTTTACTGAATGGTATTGCCCCGAGATTGGAAAGCTGTCTAAGGTTTTTCCGCTTAAAGGGTAGTGATATCGATGATAATCAACAGGGCAGAGCCTTGCGATTAATAGAGGGCCTTCAGCAAATGTTTCAGACCATTTAGAGCCGCCCAAAAGATCACTAGCGCGTAGATACTGCCCCTTAACTGGAAGCTTTACATCGTCTTTCACTTCTTCATGGCCGAAATATCGCGCTTCAGAAAACGCCGGCATTTTGCTTTTGTCATCAACAAAGGTTCGCTGACCATCTTCAAATTCTCGAATAAAAAATTCATTGAAGGTGTTATACGAGTTTTCTTTTTTAGCAGAAGTGAGAGAGCCTGCTTTATAAATTGATAAATCGATGTCGAACTTTTCGACAAATGGTGGAACCTTATTTTTTGACACCGGCCAATCTTGGTAACTTCCGTACAATTGACTAACGGGTTTTGAAGCAACGATAGAAGAGAATAGTTTGCCAAACGGATTATCGTAGACAAACTTAATTGCGCTATCACCATAGACAAGCTCAGTCTCGATTACTTGTTTGGATCTATTAAGGTACTTAATTTCGTTGCTAGACATGCCGTTCACTTGAAAAGGTCAAACTATAAAATCGAGATTATATAGAGATAAATCGATCATTAGGAAAAGTATTTGCGCGCGAGCAATGTGTGTGTGACGCGAAAGCCGCAAAAACTGAGCATCTGGCAAAAGAAAACTGGTATTTTAGCCGCTATCTCCAACTGCTTTCTTGAACTAAAACCTTGCTGCCGATACAAGACGTTTATTCAACGCTAGTCGATACTTTTAGCGCCCATCAGTTCGTGCTTTTGCAAGCACCACCAGGCGCGGGTAAATCAACTTGGCTGCCGTTACAGTTGATGCGAGATGGGCACTTCAAGCATATTGTTATGTTAGAGCCGCGCAGGCTCGCTGCGCGTAATATCGCCAACTACCTTGCCTCACGGCAAAACGAGGACTTAGGGCAAAGTATTGGCCTAAGAATTCGCCAAGAAAAGCGCGTAAGCAAGCACACCAAGCTTGAAATAGTGACCGAAGGCATGCTCACGCGCATGTTGCAAAATGATCCTGAGCTGCTTGGTATTGACTGCATTATTTTTGATGAGTTTCATGAACGCTCAGTTGCCGTTGATACGGCGTTGGCGTTTGCTCTAGAAACTCAAGCTGCGTTAAGAGATGATTTGAAAATACTGCTGATGTCAGCAACTTTAGATTCTAAAAAGATAGTCGCTAAATTTGATTGCCCGGTGATCAGCTCGGAGGGGCGTAGTTTTCCAATTGAAGAGGTTTATCACACGGTCAAAGATGAGAGGCGTTGGGAAGATGAAATACCAAAGCTTGTTAAGCGCGCAATGGCTGAACAATCAGGCAGTTGTTTGGTTTTTTTACCAGGCCAGCGAGAGATTAGCCAAGTAGCGCAGCAACTGTCTGACTTAGACAGCACAATTCAGGTTTGCCCCTTGTATGGTGATCAAAGTAAAGCGGTTCAACAAGCGGCAATCGCACCAGCAAAAGCAGGAGAGCGAAAAATTGTATTGGCTACCAATGTTGCAGAAACCAGTTTAACCATTGAAGGTATTCGCATAGTTGTTGATAGCGGCAAGAAGCGCGCCGCCAGCTTTAATTTAAACACCGGTGTTACTGAACTTAATACGGTAAATATCTCTAAGTCTTCGGCAATTCAGAGGGCAGGGCGAGCCGGTCGAATTGAGCCGGGCGTGGTTTATCGATTAGGGTCAAAAGAGAGCTTTCAGCGACGAGAGTCACACGATACGCCTGAGATCTTGTCGTCAGACATCAGTCAGCTTCTATTAGAAACCAAACTGTGGGGCTCTGAATTAGGTGAGCTTTGTTTTTTAGACTCACCAACGCGGGCGCAACAGCAGCAAGCAATAGATCTGCTTCTTATGCTCGAAGCGATTGATGAAAAGCACAAGCTCAGCGAGCTTGGTAGGCAGATGCTGAAGTTTGGTACTGATATTCGATGGGCGCACATGTTACTCAGAGCTAAAGAGTTAGATACCTTGTTGCCGGGTATTGAAATGCTGAGTATTTATGCCTTGGCGTTGTGGGACAGCCGAGTTGGCCGAGACGCCGAACTTGGCGCTAGCTTGCGGGCCCAAATGCATTCGCCGAACCCTATGTTTAGTAAGCAAATTAGATATTGGTTAACGCGCTTAAACAAAAAGCCTTGCACTCAATTAGACATGTCTTTATTGCCTTTGGTGGTGGCTTTGGCGTACCCCGATAGATTGGCCAAAAGGCGAGGCGAAGGTTATGTATTAGCCAATGGCGCGGGCGTAAATACCCGAGATGGCTATTGGCTTAATGATGACTTTATTGCCACAGCTGAACTCGGAGGCAAGGACGGTAAGCACATCTTCTCGGCAACTGCTGTAGACATAAATCAACTAGAAGAGGCTTTGCCTCATCTTTTTAAAGAGCAAGAAATCTGTGAGTTCGATGAAAGAACTGGGCGTTTCAACAATGAAAGTAGACTAATGCTTGGCGCCATAGTGGTTACGCGAAAAGCAATCAATAACCCCATTGATGAAGATGTACGAACTCGCGCTTGGCTTGAGCTTGTTCGCCGAAAAGGCTTAAGCCTATTTGAGTGTTATACAGACAATATTGCAGAGAAAGATAAGAATGCGTTTAGCCAGCTTTTTGCAAGAATGAATTTGGCTCATGAGCACTATCCCGATGATTACCCAGAGATCAGCGAAACCACCTTGCTAATTGACTTAGAAACTTGGCTAGCTCCCTATTTGGGCGATATCAAAAACCTGAATCAATTGAAAAAGCTCGATCTTGTTGACCCCTTAAAAAACCGACTAGATTGGAACCAACAAAGCTCGCTGGACTCTCTATTGCCAAAACGCATTAGCGTACCCAGTGGCTCCAACATACCCATTAGCTATCAAATAGACGGCCCTGCGAAATTATCAGTACGCATGCAAGAGGTGTACGGGCTCTCTAGCAGCCCTGAACTTTGTAATGGCAAGCTCGCCTTGCTAATGGACTTGCTTTCACCGGCACATCGCTCACTGCAATTGACACAAGACTTAGCAGGGTTTTGGAAGGGCAGTTATCGAGCCATTCAAAAAGAAATGAAAGGCCGTTACCCAAAACACTTTTGGCCCGATAACCCAGAATCAGCAAATGCAACTACTAAGACAAAGGCTAAAATGTGA
>CAKZRZ010000013.1 GCA_937918955.1 uncultured Arenicella sp. | reverse complement strand
AAAGCTTTGTTGTAATCCTTGAGCATGTAGTGAGCTTGGCCCACTAACATGTAACCATCGGCAGTAGGCTCTTCTTGGGTATTAAGCCATCTTTGCGCGTAAGTCAGTGCCTCACTGTACTTTTCTTGCGAGAAAAGTACTTGCGCAACTACGTACAACATCTGATTATAAAAGCTCTCAGATAAGCCGTCAGGTGCCGCAGTGATTTTCTTAAAATTACTCAAAGCACAGTTTAGGTTATCTCGTGAAAAACAAATATTCCCACGATAATTATAGACATAAGCACGCTCTAGGTTGTTCAAACCCTCGGTACGTTCAATTTTTTGTAAAATACGCTCTACTTCAGCGTAGTTCTCAGCCTCAAATGCTTCTTGAACTTTCTCGTAGTCCTTAATCAACTTCTGGCGAATCGAGTCAACTTTCTTAGTCTTTGGCTTAGGAGCACTGTTCTGCGCGTATGCTTGCTGAGAGTCGATAGCAACTACTTCAACCGCAGCCATCATTGGCAACATTAACGCAACGCTTAAACTTGCTGTAAGTAGAGGTTTAAGTTGTTTTTTAACTTGTGTCACTTTGATCATTTTTTTCACCTTTAAACTTTCTTAATTACTCTTTCAATTTCGAATAGCTGAACGAGTTATTGAGGCCGTTATAATTATTAGGTTATTGAGGTCAGGGCTAAGAGTCGATGTAAATCGAGACTTAGCAATCCTGACCGTCGACCTTAAATGAGATAAGAATGCCAACGTTGGGTACGTCAACTGCCTTACCGCCAACTTGACGTGGCTTATATTTGTATTTGAGCGCTGCTTTTACAGCATTTCGTTCAAACATTTTAGACGAGCTATTAACCACAACCGCGTCCTTAGTCGTGCCCGCTGAGGTCACTGTGTAGGTCAATTCAACCCAACCACAAATTCCACGCTCTAGAGCTCGACGAGGGAAGACTGGGGGAGCTCGGAAAATCGGCAAGTACTCACCGTCATTCGAGTTGAAGCCTTTCAAGTCACGATTAATACCGACCTTTACTGCACCAAGACCAAGATCTGAGTTGACGTCCACACGATCAGGGACAATCTTTGTTTCTGGCACATCTGGTTGCTCCTGAACTTCATCAGGGCGTGGAGGCTTTGGCGCAATGGTTTGAACGTCCTCGTTCTTGGCCACATAAGTAAACTTAGGAAGTTTAAATGCCTTTTTTTCATCCAACTCAGGGTCTTTCATTTTGATCAGCGCATACATTGCCGCGATCAAACCCAAAGTCACCAAAATCGACATTAATAAAGAGATAGGCTTTGCCATTACAATTACTCCGACTTAGTCGCTACAGTTGGAATCAAAATACCAGCATCCTTTAAAGCATCTACTACTTTCAATACTGTTTCAGCATTTGACTCGACGTCGGCTTGAACAATTACTTCGCCTTCAGGGTTTTCCGCACGCAAGCGATTAATATTCGCCTTAATTGCGCGCGGGTCAACTACTCGTCGGTCCAACCAAATTTCGTTATTTTCGTCGATTGCCAACAACACTGTCGCCTTCGGATGCTTCTCAGCATTCTCAGCTTCAGGTTTAACTACTTTTGCACCACTTTCTTTAATAAAGCTAGCGGTTACGATAAAGAAAATAAGCATGATGAAAACCACGTCTAACATCGGCGTGATGTCGATCTTTGCATCATCTTCTTGCTTGCCTCTTAATCTTCTCATTTACTGTCTCCCAATTCTTATGCCAGAACAACTGCTCTGGCTATATGAACTTAGTTTGAGTGGCTTCGATCGGCTTAGTGATCTAGCGTTAAGTGTTCGTTCAATAGCTCGCGTTCTTGCTCAGTTTTACGCTGTAACCAGAAGCTTAAAAACAAGCCTGATAGCGCTGCAACCATTCCAGCCATTGTTGGTACTGTGGCACGTGAAACGCCTCCAGCCATGGCTCGAGCATTACTTGTACCGTTGATTGCCATTACTTGGAAAACCTCGATCATACCGGTAACTGTACCTAGTAGACCAAACAACGGCGCAAGTGCTACGCAAGCTTGAATCATTGATAAATTTTCTTTTAATTTGCTACCAACCGTCGAGACCAGCTGCTCACGAACTTGATGTGCCGTCCAAGAACTACGCTCTGAACGAGCTTCCCATTCTTCTAGCGCCGCTTTAACTGCACGCTTGTGCGGGCCACGGATATAAAAAATACGTTCGACAATCATGTACCACATGATAATCAATAGTAACGCGATCAAATAGAGAACTGGGCCGCCCAGCTCCATAAAGTCTCGAATGTACTCGAACGCAATTGAAATAAATTCTGGCATCAGATGAAACCTCTAATTCGAGTTAGCTAAATAGCTAACCAGTTTCTTTTTTGCTAAACCCACGAACAATTTCATAGTGACTATTAAAATATTCGTGAGTTAAGCCTTAAATCGAATCGTGCTATCAACTAGCCTTCGATCTGACGTGCAACCATACCAGCTGACTGCTCTTCCAAGATCTCTTCAACACGCTTAGCTTTCGAAGCCGCTGCAGTGTGAAGCAATACAATTGGAATAGCGACAACTAGGCCACAAACGGTGGTTACAAGTGCTTGTGAAATACCACCCGCCATTAGCTTTGGATCGCCAGCGCCGAACAAAGTGATCGACTGGAAGGTCTCGATCATACCGAGTACCGTACCCAATAGACCTGCAAGAGGCGCTACTACTGAAACGATCTTCAAGAACATCAACCAAGAGGTTAGTTTTGGCGTTTCTTTCATGATCGCTTCTGACAAACGAAGCTCCATCGCTTCAGTGTCTTTGCTTGGGCTATCTTGTACAGACTTTAGTACACGACCAAGTGGATTTTTAGCTGAAGGTGAGCCTGGGTTCTTAGCTTGCTTGTTTACCGCAGCTGAAACACCAAACAATGCAATAATCTTTAAGATAGCGATAACAGCAGCGATAGCACCAACAATAAGAATAATGTAACCAACCAGACCACCTTGGTGAACACGGTCCATTAAGCTTGGAGCTTCAACCGCAGCGCCCAATAGAGTGCCTTGCGTTGGATCAAGAGCAAATTCAGCACCTTCAGCAGATGCGTTGAACAATGCGCCAGCTTGGCTCAAGTAGCGACCATCTGGTTGACGTGGAAGCTCAGCAACACCACCTTTACCAAAAGTAAGGAAGGTACCGTCGCCAGCAAGGTTAAATGTACCAACACGAACAACCGACTGAGTTTCTCTCGCGCCAGCAGCAGTCGCCACTTCGGTCGAGAATTTAGTAATTTTGCCTTGTTGAGCCATTTCATTAAAAACATCTTTCCAAACTGACTCAATCTCGTCAGCCGTCACCAATTCATTGGCTTGATTAGATACTTTCTTAGTGATTTCAGCGAAGTTCGCTCCACGACCAGGAAATTCAGCCGAAATGATTGATGTTTCAAACGTTGCTTGAGCTTCACCAACAATTTGTTGTACCGCACCAAAGAGGTCTTTCAAGTCACCCAATGAAGCTTGGCGCTGAGTACGTAAAGCACTTAACTCTTCATCGTTTGTTGCATATTGCGCTTCTAGCGCATCGCTGCGAGCTTCTAAAGAGGCGCGCTCGGCACGCAATTGAGTGACAATCGCGGCTTTACCAGCACCTGCTGAACGAAACCGGTTTTCTAAATCAACGGCAGCTTTACTCTTTTGCAAAGTACCATTTTTAACTTGGCTCAATAGCTGGTCAACAGTTTGAGCTTGCACTGGGGCAATTACGAAGGTTGCTGCAATAGCAACAGCAGTAAGAATACGCTTCATGTTACACGCCCTCCGGAGCAGTAAGTGGCAAGCTTAGCAATTCAGGCGCCGTAGTCTTGGCTGCTACTTTAATTGCTTTGCGAATATTGCGATTTGTATCAGCTGGTAAGATTTTCCAACTGTTATTAGTGGTATCCCACATTGCTGATACTTTTTGATCTGGTGTTTGGAAATAAAGAGCAATACGACCGATTCGAAGCATGTCGACTTCGATGTCTTCGCCATTCACGTTTTGAACGCCTTTATATGCTTCATAGTTGTTTCCGTATTCCATCTCCACAGTATAGATATCCATAATGCTGCGGTAGCGGCTTGAAGTAGTAGCGGCAGGATTAGTCATCAAGTCTTTCAACTTTAGGATGCTTTCCATACGCTCTTCTTTGTTGAACGGCAGGTCTGCTTTAACGAAACTCTCTAGTGCGCTCAACATTTTGCCAAGAAGAGGCGCAACTTGCGGCTCTAGGTCTTTAGCTTTATCGATTGAGACCAAAATCTCGCGCTTTGCGGTAGTTTGAGCTCGAAGCTGATCTTCAAGTTGTTTGTTATAGACTTTTAAGCCTTCTACCAACTTCAACTCGCGAGCGAACTGTTGATCGACGCTCTGCGCCAATGCAGCGGTCGCAGTGGCCGCACTGATAGCAACAACTGCTACCGATTGACCAATCCATTTCAACACAGATTTTTTCATTTTAGATTTAACCTCTTGTAATGAAATCTATTTAGCTAGATTCAATAATAGCCATTTCATGAATCACACTATCTATGCAGTCGTGAAAACACGCCTAATAAGATCGTATGAGTCAAAAAACGGCTCGTTTAAATTCTCTCAGTGACACTAGCTTTGCCGTATCGCACACTGCCATCAGCGTCAAAACGACATACTCATATCAATGAGGAGAATTGAAATTCAGTTATTCAACATTTTTGATCACCAAATCAATCAACATTGATCAACTTGAAAATCCCGATAATAAACAAGCTTTTTACCCAAGAGCCTAATTAAGATGGGCATCTTGAATTCAACTGTTTGAGTAGAAAATGCTTGGCTGAGTTTTGCCAATCGATGGCCTATATAGCAACAGTGCGGGCTCATCAGGGTCGCATAACTGCGACTTTTGATCCAACTGGCATTGCGTAGAATGCAGCTGAAATCGAAACGCAACATCACTCGATCAACGACTTAGCTCTTGGACGGGCTCGCAAACGTTATATTTACACTTCGAGAGATGAGCCGCCTGGGACCCTTCACTTTCACTGCTTTTAATCAATGTTCACGCTCTCGCACAAGCAAGGCAAACATCTTCTCCTAAGGCTGACTCGCGATAGAGCTAGGCAAATCGCCAATATAGGTCTGTGAGAAAATGACAGAAGCCACTAGTCCAAACCCTTAAAGCTTTGCCACACGTTACGTGAGCTTGATTATTATGTTTCAGGCCTCGTCTTCGGCGAGGCTTGGATTCTTAAGTCTATAACGGATTCGCGCCTCAAGCCAAGCGTTAAATGAGCCCAGCAACCGAATTCAAATATTAAACGGTTGCGAGCCCCGTAAAATCTCGGGCGAAAACGAAAACTTAGCGCAACTATTTCACAGCCGCACAAGTTATACACTCTCGGTTATTCTAACAGTCAAAAACTTGAGCGTCACGAATCTATTAAGTTTTTTTCACAAGCAGCAGTTTAATCCCACCCTTAAAACAGCCGCCAACGGCTTACTCTACAAATTGTCTTCGAAAAACATAAATAAAAATTCTACGCTCGCGATGCAATTACCCCTTCAAAGTATTGCAAACCAGCCAATAGCCTCTGCATACTTGACTCTCGACCAAGCAATTCTAAGGTTACATCAATTGACGGCGACATGGTCGAACCAGTAATCGCAATTCGAACTGGTTGGGCTACCTTGGCAAATCCAACTTCGTTTTCATCCACCACTGCTTGCACAGCGCCTTGAATGAGCTCCGCCCGCCATTCACTAAGAGCCTCAAGCTTTGCAATCAACGCAGCCAAAAGTCTTGGCGACACTGGCTTTATCCACTTCTTTAGCGCCGCTTCGTCGTACGCTGAAATCTCGTTGAAGAAAAATCGCGTTTGCTCGACCACGTCTAATAAGGTTTTGCAACGCTCTTGAATTAAAGTGACGACGGCCTCGGCATACTCACCTTGAGGTTGATCCAGGCCAGCATTCTGGAAATGCCATGCGCTCTTTTCGAGTAAATCGGCTGGTGAAAGCGCTTTGATTTTCTCTTGGTTTACCCACAACAATTTTTCAGGATTAAAAGTAGAGGGCGAACGACTTACGTCTTCTATTTTGAATAATTCTAAAAGCTCGCTCATTTCAAATAGCTCTTGGTCGCCATGCGACCAACCTAATCGCACAAGGTAGTTGAGCAGCGCCTCAGGCAAAAAGCCGTCGTCTCGATATTGCATTACGCCCACCGCACCGTGACGCTTCGACATGCGCGCGCCATCTGCACCGAGAATCATTGGCACATGCCCATACAGAGGCAGTTCAGCGCCAAGTGCCTGCAAAATATTAATTTGTCGAGGCGTATTATTAATATGATCATCACCACGGATAACATGTGATATTCCCATATCCATATCATCCACAACCACGGTGAGGTTGTAGGTCGGCACGCCATCGGGGCGGGCAATCACGAGATCATCGAGCTCTTCGTTCGAGATAACGATATTACCTTTGACTAAATCACGGATCACAACGTCGCCATCAATTGGGTTCTTAAACCGAACTACTGTGCTATCCGATTTGGCTAATCCAAGCTCCCTGCACCGGCCGTCGTACTTAGGCTTGAGACCGTTCGCTTTTTGCGTTTCGCGCATTTCATCCAGGCGCTCACGCGAGCATTGGCAGTGATAGGCTTTGCCCTCGCTCAACAATTGATCAATTACTTCTTTATAGCGATCGAAGCGCTGCGTCTGATAATAAGGCCCTTTATCGTAATCGAGCCCAAGCCACTCCATGCCATCGAGTATGGCTTGCACAGATTCTTGCGTAGATCGCTCCAGATCAGTGTCTTCGATACGCAATACAAAGTTGCCACCTTGTTGACGCGCATGAAGCCAAGAGTATAAAGCTGTACGAGCGCCACCAATGTGTAAATAGCCTGTAGGAGAAGGAGGAAAGCGAGTAATAGTCATGTAATAATTGCCTGCAAATTTGTAACACGCGAATTGTAGTATAGTTAGCCCAACCAATTACACCTGATTTACGCTCATGCCACGCCTTTTTGTAGATAACCTAACTGTGATCGACTGCTCTATCTTAGACCCAAAGCGAGGGTTGATTGGCGCGAGCTGGTCAGTCAATCTTGAGCTAGGCGGCAACTTAGACCATCAGAGCATGGTGTTCGACTTCGCCAAGGTCAAAAAAGCCGTTAAACAGTGGATTGATCAAGAGGTCGACCACAAACTCTTGGTGCCAAGCAACTACAAAGGTACGCAAGTCACTCACTTAGACGCGTCGTGTGAGATCAGCTTTGAAACTAAAGACAAGCTCACAATAGAACACAGCTCACCGACTAGCGCTTTATGTCTAATCGACGCAAAACGAATCTCGCGCAAGCGTGTGCGCCACTTTATTGCTAAACGCCTTGCCGAGGTGCTGCCGAGCAATGTCACTGACATCAAGGTCACTTTGCACAATGAGACGAGCATCGGTCGCTATTACACCTATAGTCACGGTCTGAAAAAGCATGACGGCAACTGCCAACGCATTGCGCATGGCCATCGATCGAAAATTGAAATTTGGAAAAACAAGGTTCGCAGTCGAAAACTTGAAAAGCAACTCGCTGAAATGTGGTGCGACATTTATTTAGGAACCTCTGAAGACGTGACCGAGTTTGATGCGAGCAAAGTATCGTTCAATTACAAAACGGAACAGGGCGAGTTTAGTTTGCGCCTACCTGAAGAACGCGTTTATTTAATGGAAAGCGACACAACTGTCGAGTGCATTGCAGAGCATGTTTTATCAGTCCTAGAACGAGATATGCCAAAAGCCTCTTTTAAGGTGCGCGCTTACGAAGGCATTAGCAAAGGCGCGATCGCCGAATCAAGTTAACAACAAGAAACCGACTCATTGGGAGAAATTTTAAGCATGACCATACAACGCAGAAACTATCTCTTCCTAATTATCATGCTGCTATCCACGCTGAGTTTTAAGGCTCAAGCACAGCAAAAGATCGCCCTGGTTGGTGGCACATTAATTGATGGTCTTGGCTCAACCCCAGTCTACGACAGCGTAATTCTGGTTGACGGCAACACAATTACCGCCACCGGCACTCAATCAGAAATTGAGATCCCTGAAGGTTATCAACTTGTATCAACCGAAGGCAAAACCGTTATGCCTGGGCTATGGGAAATGCATGCTCACTTAATGCTAACAGGCCACTCCGATTACAAACATTGGGACGTGGCTTACCCCGATCGTCTAGAAGACGAAATTATGCCCGCTTCTGCCGAACAACTCTTATTGGCTGGAGTTACCACTGCTCGTGATCTCGGTGCGCCGCTCAAAGAGTCAGCCTCGATTAAAGAGCGTATCAATAACGGCGAACTCCATGGACCAAGGCTATTTGTATCTGGGCCGTTTTTACAACACAAGCCCTACCGCGGCACCGAAAATTTTCGTTGGGGTATAGACGGCCCTGCCGATGCGCGTAACAAGGTACGTAAACTGCACGACGCGGGTATGGACGTGGTAAAACTGGTCGACCAAGATGAGATGAGCCGCGCCGAAGCCAACGCTATTGTCGAAGAGGCTCACAAACTGGGCATGAAGGTCGTTGGCCATTCACATCGCCCAGAGGAAATTCGTCTTGGTTTAGAGTTGGGCATCGACAACTTTGAGCATACGGGCTTAGCGACCTCGCCAGAATACCCACCCAGCGTAATGGAAGCCTTGAAAGAACGCACCGCAACCGGCCGTGTACGTGGCGGCCCACTGTATTGGACACCAACAATTGAAGGTCTATGGAATTTTGACGAGCTTAGGAAAAATCCAGAAGCGACTGATAACCCCTGTTGGAAACGAGGCCTAAAAGAAGACACCATTGCCGATATCCAACAGTCTATCGAGCACCCAGATCGCTTGCTTTATTTTCAACTTACGCCCAAGCGAAAACCCACCTTAAAACGCAAATTTCATCAACTACGCGATGCCGGCGTGGTTTTGATGATTGGCACGGACTCAGGCATTCCCTTAAAGTTTCATTGCCAATCCACCTGGAATGAAATGGAAGTTTGGGTCAATGTCATGGGCGTGCCGATGATGGAGACCATTCAAGCAGCGACTTATTGGCCGTCGAAGTTTATGGGCGTAGAAGAGGAGTGGGGCACGATTGTGCCTGGGCGTTTAGCCGACATTATTGCGATTAAAGGAGACGCTCTAAAACACGTGGCGCTTATGCAAAATGTCGATATGGTAATGAAAAGCGGAGTAATTTATAAGCAGGACGGCCTACCAGTTGAAGAGAGCTTTCAGCGTGGCAAATAGCTTTCAGCGAGGTAAATAGCTTTCAGCCTGGGAAAGAGCCTTAAACGCTCCAACTCGAAACACCTACCCAAATCATCGGGCATTCAACTTAGCGCTTGCAGAAAAAAATAAACTACTTAAATTTCACGAGTCTCTCGGAATTCTACATCGGGCCAACGCTCGATGGTGAGTTGTAGATTCACCATATTCGGTGCTACGTAGGTCAAACACTCGGCGCCATCGAGGGCGATGTTCGATTCATTTTTACGACGAAAATCAGCTTCCGTTTTATCATCTGGAAAATGCAGCCAGCGCGCTGTTGCTACTTGCACCGCTTCAAAACTGCAATCTACGTTGTACTCTGATTTTAAGCGATGCGCGACCACATCAAACTGCAGCACACCCACCGCTCCCAGAATCATGTCGTTATTAATTAAGGGCCGAAAAACTTGAGTCGCGCCCTCTTCTGACAACTGAATCAAACCCTTCTGCAAAGCTTTCGCACGCAAAGGGTCTTGCAACCGTACGCGCCTGAACAGCTCTGGCGCGAAGTTTGGAATGCCCGTGAATTTAAGCTCCTCGCCCTCGGTAAAGGTATCACCAATTTGAATTGTGCCATGATTATGCACGCCCAAAATATCTCCCGCGTAGGCTTCTTCAGTTGCATCACGCTTTGAAGCCATAAACGAGCTAGCGTTGTTAATCGCCATGTCGCGCTTCAGACGCACGTGTTTGAGTTTTTTGCCTTTGGTGAATTTGCCAGAAGTGATTCGCATAAAGGCAATACGATCGTGGTGCGATGGATCCATATTGGCTTGAATTTTAAACACGAAACCAGTGAACTTCTCTTCGCTTGATTCAACCTCACGTGACTCGGCAGATCGACCTTGGGGCGCTGGAGCGTGTTCGGCAAAGTTCGCCATTAATTCATCAACGCCTAAATTAGAAATCGCTGAACCAAAGAACACTGGCGTTAAATCACCGCTCTCATAAAGCTCTTTATCGAACTCATTACTCGCGCCTTGGACTAGCTCAAGCTCATCACGCAGGTCGCCAGCAAGGCTGCCTAACATAGAGTCAAGCTCGGGATTATCTAGACCCTTGATAAATGTATCGTTCTCTTCATCATTGCCTGGCCGACCAGCGAACAAGTGCACTGTGTCATCATAAATTCGATAGACGCCTCGAAACAATTTACCAATGCCGATCGGCCAAGTCATTGGCGCACACATTATATCCAAGACCGACTCAACCTCATCCATCACTTCAATTGGGTCACGTCCCTCACGGTCCATTTTATTCACAAAAGTCATGATCGGTGTTGTACGTAAGCGGCATACATCCATCAACTTAATGGTTCTTTCTTCAACACCCTTAGCAATATCAATTACCATCAACGCCGAATCAACCGCAGTAAGTGTGCGGTAGGTATCTTCAGAAAAGTCGGCGTGACCTGGCGTGTCGAGAAGGTTAATAATTTTATCGCCATACTCGTATTGCATCACCGATGACGTAACTGAAATCCCACGTTGCTTCTCAAGCTCCATCCAATCAGACGTCGCATGGCGGCCACTCTTACGAGCTTTAACGTTACCCGCCATCTGAATTGCGCCACCTGACAGCAATAAACGCTCAGTCAGGGTAGTTTTACCCGCATCGGGGTGCGAGATAATCGCGAAGGTTCGTCGCTTAGCGACTTCAATAGGCAAACTCATGATCAGCAAACAGGTGAATTTAGTAACGGCGAAAATCGCCAAAGCGCGGATTATAGCGAATGCTTAGGCTTGATGCCCCATGGTTTTCGAAGGTTTATGCGCAAAGAACCCTAAGCAAATGTACGCAGCTTAATAGCCTGGCACAAACATGATCAACTCTCTGACAATAAACTCTCTAAGGCGAACGCTCCAGTGTTTCGCCGCGCAGATTAAATACCACAGAGTCAGCGCGAATTTGATCTACCTTAAGGCCCGGCTGAATGAATTCGCCTTCGCGCACCATTTTTCCGTTGACCATGGCGAAGCGAAGCTCTGGATTCTCTGAATATGAAACAATATTGACCGCGGTTAGTTGCTTAACCTCAGCTGAAGCGATGTCTTTTGTTTCAATCTCAGCTGCTTGCTCTAAGGCACTCGCTTCGCTCGAAACAGTCTTCGAAACTAGCTGCGCAGCGCTCTCGTTTTTCGACTCACCTTTGCTCCATATCACATAAGCTAATACTGCCAGCGCAATTGCTAGCAACACAACCGCGAGCGATAAAAGTAGCGGCCATTTGCTCGGTTCGCTTGGCGCGGCCATATCATTTAAGGTTGGAACTTTATTCTGATTTCGCTCTTGCTCAGACTTTCTCAAGGCATCTAAAATCGCAGACATATCATCCTCGCTCAACTCTTGTTCGCAACGTCGGCGTTTGTTCTGGCTCCAGAATTTCATTGATCAGCAGATAGGTTTCACTGCCGATCTTACCGTCTGAAACCAAGGCATACTTAAGCTGCATTGCTCTTACCGCTTCATCTAAAGGCTGATCGAACAAGGTATTTTGGACATCGAGCGACAAATCTAGCTCAACTGCTTGGGACGCGCGACTCAGTATGTCTCGCACGGCAGGGAGGTTATTTGAGCGATCGCCTTGCTGTAAAAATTGCTTACCAGCATCACTTGGGCGCCAAAATGTGATGCCATTATTTGTCCAACGAGAGCGCAACTCTGCAACACTAACATTCAAGACATTTTGCCCAACCAACACCTGAGCAGTATCAGCATCAAGCTTAAATACGATGACTCGATGTAGACTATTATTTTGATCAAGTACTAAAATAGCTGGGCGATTAAAGCGCTGCAGCTGGGCCCAAGTTGTCACGCTCAAACAATCGACGCCATTGGCCAATAATGTTTCGCAAGCAGGTTGAATCAACTTCGCAGGTAAATCGACATCCCAAGCCGCGGCAAGCGCTCTGAAAGCAGCCGTCCGGCTGGTTAAGTCCGCGGAAGCATCGAGTGCTTGACCTAGCTTTGATGATGCATCGTAGTTAAACACTCTGGCTGGCAGCTGCTCGATCGCCACAGACGCTTGCTCGAACAGCTCAGTTTCATCCAGAGGCTCATCGGCGATAACTACGGTTCCTGGTGTGATCGAATCGGATTTAATAATAGTCGTAACACCGGCAGTTTGATCAGCATTTAACTTGTCGCTCAATTTATCCGCTGTTTGAGCATCCCCTTCTGATCCATCTGAAAGCTCGGTCTCAACTTCTGACTGCTGAGACTGACGTAGCTTTGAAGATTCGGCAAGATTCGCACTTGCTAGGGAATCATCATCGCCTGAAAAGAGCCACCATAAAACAAAATTTAGACTTAGCAAAACCACCGCAAAAGCACCATAAAGAAACGGCTTGCTGAATTGAGGCGCTTGCTTCTTGGTCTGAATGAACACTTCGTTGGTAGCCGATCTAACGCATTTGGCGTCGACCATAACATTGGTCTTTGCGTAGGCTGACAGCAAAGCATGATCGGCCAAAACATTAATACGCCTTGGTATTCCATCAGTACTCTTGTGCAATTGACTCAGAGCCTGCATAGTAAACAAAGGCTTACGACAACCAGCAACGCGCAAACGAAAATTAACGTAGTCTTCAATTTCACGACGATCAAGAGGACCCAGGTGGTAACGCGCCGTGACACGCTGGGCAAGTTGGCGTAAATCGTTTCGGCTGAGCACATCATTGAGCTCGGGCTGGCCAATCAAGATAATTTGTAACAATTTGGATTTGGTGGTCTCCAAATTGGTGAGCAAGCGAATTTGCTCGAGCACATCACGCTTTAACAATTGTGCTTCGTCGATTATCAACACTGTTTGCTGCTTATTGGCAAAGCCTTTTAAGAGGTGCGTATTGATTTGATCCAATAGACGCTTTTGAGAATCGTTTTCGCCGTACTCTATTTTTAACTCGTCACAAACGGTTTGCAGCAATTCTTGTTCGTTGATATTGGCATTTAGAATCAGCGCCACTTCAACGTCATCAGGCAAATCGTCGAGCAAGTTTCGGCACAATGTAGTTTTACCCGTGCCAACTTCACCGGTCAAAACAATAAAACAGCCACCCTGGGATAATCCATAGGTCAGGTGCGCCATCGCCTCTTTGTGGCGAGCGCTCATATACAGATACTGCGGGTCTGGGGCGATCGAAAAAGGTCGCTCAACCAGGCCAAAATAGTCTAAGTACACGGTGGCCTCAGTGATGTGGATCGCCAACTAATTCAGCGAAAAATGAATGAATCGAATCATTGCAAAGGCGCCTTGGTTTAGCAAGGCTGTTAAAGAATCTTTAAGGAGAGAGCAGACTTGAAAAACTATACTAATTTAGAAGACTGAATCAGGCGCTCAAATAAGCCATCTCCGCGCCCACCCATAATTTGGCCTATTTGCTGCAATTGACTTACTTCAGCCGATTGTCGCTCAAGGCGGCTCAATTGTGTTTCGATTGGAGCATCGTAAGCAACGGTGGCTAGCAGCTTAGACAAAAAGGCTTGCTCTTTATGCTTCTCTAACTTTGCAGCTAAGGTTTTAGCACCGCGCAGCTTAAGCAATGAAACAGATTCCAAATTATCATAAACGCCTTCGACTGTAGTAAAGGCTTGCAACAACCCTGTTGCGGTTTTAGGGCCAACTCCTGGCACACCTGGAATGTTGTCGACCGCATCGCCGCAAAGCCCTAAAAAGTCTTGAATTGCTTCAGGCGGCACGCCAAATTTCTCGACCACTTGCGGCGCTTTGAGTTGACGATCGCGTGCAAAGTCCCACCAAAAATCATCGCCGCGCAACACTTGTGCTAAATCTTTATCGCCACTCACAACCACCACCTTTGAACCTTGATCTTGTGCTGATTTAGCTAAGGTAGCAATTAGGTCATCGGCTTCATAGCGATCACTGCCAACACAATAGAAGCCAGCCGCTTCAGCTAGTCGTCTGCAATACTTAAATTGATTTTTTAGCTCTTCTGGTGGTAACTCGCGGTTCATTTTGTATTCAGGATAGATCTCATTACGAAATGATTGCGTCAGGCTCTCATCAAAGGCAATCGCAACATGAGTGGCTCGACTGCGCTCTACAAACTCCGTGAGAAACCGACAAAAACCATAGACAGCGTTAACAGGTATCCCGTTTTCACCGCGCATCGAATCTGGCACTGAAAACCACGCACGAAATATATAGATACTGGCGTCAATCAAATAAACCGTAGGTTGAGCTGAGGTATTCACAATATATCCTTAGGCTGCGAGTAGGAACTTAAAGCTAAATCACACATAAAAATTCAGGGCAAAAAAGGGTTATTAAAACGAGCTTAGTTATCGATTTTACTAACGCGAATCAAGTGTACCCGCCGAGCATCTGCATGCACTATTTCGAAAACAAATTGCTCCATTTCCAATCGCTCATCGCGTTGAGGAACATGCCCTAGCGTTTGCGAAATTAAACCACCAATGGTATCGCTGCTATCTTCATTAAGATAGCTCTTAAAATAGTCATTGAATTCATCAACAGGCAACACGGCTTTAACAATTACTTCACCATCTTGCAGCTCACGAATCATGCTCTCATCTTCTTCGATGTCATGCTCATCCTCAATATCGCCAACAATCTGCTCAAGCACATCTTCAATGGTAACTAAGCCTGCAACTCCACCAAATTCGTCGACCACAACCGCCATATGATTTCGGTTTTCTCTAAACTCGCTCAACAACACGTTTAGGCGCTTACTCTCTGGAATAAATACCACCGGGCGCATAAGGTCGCGCATATTAAAGCGCTGCTTATTGTCGTCGTCGAAATATCGAAGTAAGTCTTTGGCGAGCAATATTCCGCTGATTTGATCTTTTTCGTTGTCTACGACCGGGAATCGCGAGTGCGCGCTCTCAACCATAATATCAAGACACTTATCTAAATCATCGTCTCGCTCAACCGAAACCATATTGCTGCGCGGAATCATGATGTCGCGTACCTTTAATTCTGATACAAACAGAACCCGCTGCATCATATCGTAGGCATCCCGAGCGACAACTCCGTCTTGCTCGGCATGACGAAGATTTTCAAGAACGTCGTCGCGATTAGTTGCTCGTGGACTAGGTAGCCAAGTCCCAAGGCGTGTCGCTAATTTAGCTTTCAGGCCAGTTAATAGTGTCGACGGAGGTTGATCTGGATTATTCATGTGTTAAGTATAGGGGTTTTCAAAGCCACTGTAGGACAAAATCTTAGTCTCCAGCGCTTCCATCTGCTCGGCTGAAGAATCATCTAAATGATCATAACCATGGAGATGTAAAATTCCGTGTGTCACCATGTGAGCATAGTGAGCTTGTGAGCTTTTATTTTGCGCGGCTGCCTCACGCTCAATCACCGAATGGCAAATTACGATATCTCCGAGCAGGCGCGGCAGGTCATCATCAAAACCGATCACGTCGAAGTCGTTTTCGACAGGGAAGGACAAAACGTTAGTTGAGCCCGTTTTGCCGCGGTAGGCTTGGTTGAGCTCGGTCATCTCTATTTCATCGACTATGCGCACCGTTACTTCGCATGTCTCAGTATCAATTTCCGAATGGGCTTTATTTGCCCAGTCACTCAATAGTGACGCGCTCGGAGGTTGATCGTCTTCCTCGTTGTTGAGCGCGTTTTGTACATCAACTAACAGTAAAGACTCGGAGGCTGTCGACCGAGTTGCTACAGGCTTAGTCATTTCGATCATGCTTCTCGTAGGCATCAACAATACGTTGAACCAGAGGATGTCGCACAATGTCTTTGCCGGTGAATTTATTAACGTCAATGCCTTTCACACCTTTAAGAATGGTCAAGGCATGCTTCAAACCAGAGTATGTTCCTTTGGGCAGATCGATCTGCGATAAGTCTCCAGTTAGCACCACCTTCGAACCAAAGCCAGTTCGCGTGAGCAACATTTTCATCTGCGCAACCGTGGTATTCTGGGCTTCGTCCATAATCACAAAGGCGTCAGACAAAGTACGCCCGCGCATGTAAGCGAGAGGTGCAAGCTCAATGGTTTTTGCTTCTATCAGCTTTTCAACCCGCTCGACACCAAGTAATTCATAAAGAGCGTCGTATAAAGGGCGTAGATACGGATCAATTTTTTGACCTATATCTCCAGGTAGAAAGCCTAAGCTTTCGCCGGCTTCAACTACTGGTCGAACCAATACGATGCGTTTCACATCATCATTAAGCAAAGCATCGACTGCTTTGGCAACCGCCAAATAAGTTTTACCCGTACCTGCAGGGCCAACGCCAAATACCACATCATGCTTATCGATTGATTTCATGTAAGTACTTTGAGCCTTGGACTTTGCAACAACTTGCTTAAACGGCGCCTGAACGCGCTCAAATGGGCTGTCGTCTGGCTTTGCTTCAGACGCATTATTGACTACTTGATAGACCTTGGATTCTTCCAAACCTGACCTCTGGGCGGTAAGTTTATACAGTTCAATGAGTACTCTAGTGGCGACTTCAACATCACTGGCTTTGCCTTGCAACACAAAGTCCGAGCCTTGCTGGTAGCACTTAACCAACAATTCTTCTTCGATAATTTTGATGTTTCGGTGACATTCGCCACAAAGGATTGATAGACGCGAATTTTCGACGGGAGACTCGTTACTCCCCAGCGACAGAGTTTTAGCGGGTAAGGCTTGATTCAATGAGAACTTCCTTTCATCGATTATTTTGACCGTTTTTTAACATGGTGTATTAATTTGCTTACCTCTTTTATAGAACAAGCGAAATCAGAAAACAAGGCGATTTAATGCAGCAACGATGTAATCTCTCATCGGCGCCGTTTTGGGCACCTCTACAGCCTAGAAATTCAGCTATGCTAAACCATCACCCCGCGCAAGGAGTTTGGCAAAGCTTCGGTGATTTCTACGTCAACAAACTGACCAATCAGCTCGTGCGAACCATCAAAATTCACGACTCGGTTATTCTCGGTACGGCCTGAAATTTGCTGCTGATCTTTACGGGCTGGGCGATCTACCAATACCGTTTGAACCGTGCCAACCATACTTTCGCTGATTGCAAAGGCCATTTCAGTAATGCGTTTTTGCAAGCGGGCCAAGCGCGCTTTCTTAACATCCATTGGCACGTCATCAGCTAAATCTGAGGCGGGAGTTCCTGGGCGCGGACTGTAGATAAAGCTAAACGACAAATCGTAGCCAATGGTTTCGATCAGCTCCATGGTGTCTTCAAAATCTTGGTCGGTTTCACCCGGGAAGCCAATAATGAAATCACTCGACATGCTCATAGTTGGACGAATCTTACGAATCTTCTCGATGATTTTCACGTAATCGGCAGCTTTGTAACGGCGCTTCATCGCAGCCAAAACACTGTCAGAACCTGACTG
Source organism: uncultured Arenicella sp. (assembly GCA_937918955.1). GTDB lineage: Bacteria > Pseudomonadota > Gammaproteobacteria > Arenicellales > Arenicellaceae > Arenicella. The sequence goes on along the minus strand of CAKZRZ010000013.1, from coordinate 3,497 downwards.
CACCGGTAAGTGCAGATGATTGACTAACTTAGGCACATCAGCGTATACATTGATCAAACTGTCGGTAAATTCTAATGGATGAGAAGTGGTATACCGGATGCGATCGATGCCTTCAATTTCTGCGACGTAACGAATTAACAAAGCAAAATCAGCAACTGAGCCGTCGTGCATTTTACCCCAATAGGCATTTACGTTTTGACCGAGCAAGGTCACTTCGCGAATGCCCTGCTGAGCCAGCGTGTACACTTCAGCTAACACTTCATCAAACGGGCGTGAAAACTCTTCGCCGCGGGTATATGGCACCACGCAAAACGAGCAGTATTTGCTGCAGCCTTCCATGATCGATACAAAGGCGGTTACCCCTTCGACTTTGGGCGCTGGCAAGTTATCAAATTTCTCCATTTCAGGAAAAGTAATATCTACCGAGCTGCTGTCGTTTTTACGAACTTCGTCGTACATTTCGGGCAGTTTATGCAATGTTTGTGGGCCAAACACCATATCAACGAATGGCGCGCGTTTCATAATCGCGTCACCCTCTTGAGAAGCAACGCAACCTCCAACGCCAATCACTAAATCAGGATTATGCTCTTTCAAATGCTTCCAGCGACCTAACTGGTGAAACACTTTCTCCTGCGCTTTTTCTCGCACTGAACAGGTGTTTAACAAAATAATATCGGCGTCGGCTTCGACTTGAGTGGCTTCAACGCCGTGCGAGTCATTTAATGAATCAAGCATACGATTCGAGTCGTATTCATTCATCTGACAACCAAAGGTTTTAATAAACACTTTCTTTGGGCTCACACCCTCAGGCAGGCTAGCCTTTGTTCTCTTTGAAACAACTGGGCGCGCAGACGCCGTTGAACTTGCGCCAATAGTTTCTACTTTGATTTTTGAGATAGATGATTCAGACATAACAATGCTCTTACTCTTTATAAGTGCCCAAGGCTGGTGCCCTGGCCAGTGCCGATACTGGCTGGGCGCGTATTTTACCCATTATTAAGCGATTTCCAAATTTCTAGGGTCGAATTGTTGGTTTTTACCAAGCAATATAAACGCTTATGTCGCCTTAGTCGGTGTTTTGGCGGTTTTGTAGCTGCGCTTTCGCTTAAATTTCGGCTTGCCACCCAGCCCCCGCAAACCTCTGGGCAAAACCTTTTGACTGTCATCCACCATTAACTGCAATTGCGACTCCAAAGGAGACATCAATGCTTGGTAGTTACTGCTCCCATCGTGGATTGCAGAGAGTTGCGATTCCCATCGCGCTGTTAGATCTGGCTGGGTAGCAACTTCGGGCAAAGCCTCGATAAGCGCCCGACCAGTCGGCGTTGCGTAGATGGTTTTCGCTTTACGCCTTAAAAAACCTCGCTTGAACAACAACTCTATGATGCCCGCTCGCGTAGCCTCGGTTCCCAAACCATCTGTCTCTCGCAAGATTTTTCGAAGATCGGGGTCGATCACATGCTTGCTAATGCCGGTCATAGCAGCCAAAAGGCTCGCATCTGTATACGACTTAGGTGGGCTTGTCTGTTTCTCTAGCACTTCGGCGATTAGCGACCGCAATGCTTGACCTTTTTCAAGCAAGGGTATTTTCTGCACAGGATCATCATCTTCACCGCTGATTGATGAAGACTGCATAGCTGATTCATGAGACTTATTAGAGCCAAACATCACCCGCCAGCCGAACGCGACTTGCTCTTTAGCCTTCGCTGAAAACTTACCCGTAGCTATGGCGACTTCAACCTCAACCGCATAAAACTCATGCACAGGCATAAATTGAGCAAGGTAATTTCGGCAAATCAAACGATAAATTTTTTCTTCTATTGCGTTCAAGCCAGACGACAATTTTCTTAAGGTCGGAATAATCGCATGGTGCGCGCTCACTTTTGCATCGTTCCAAGCTCGGCTTTTTTGCTTGATATTCAAGACCTTCGCAGAATCACTACTTTCACCAAACAACTTCTCTGACTCATTACTAAACTTTGCATTGCTCTGAATTACTTTTACCAGAGCTTGAGCTTGCGAAAAGTGCTCGAGTGGCAAATGACGGCAGTCTGATCTCGGATAACTTATTAGTTTGTGCCGCTCATAGAGGGTCTGACAGGTATCAAGTACTTGTTTGGCGCTCAAGCCAAATGCTTTGCTGCAGTCGATCTGCAATGCCGACAAGTTATATGGCAAAGGCGCGCTTTGTTTTTTCAACTGCCGTTTGAGCTTAGAAACTACGGCTGGCTTATTGCTGATTCGCTTAGCCACATTTTCAGCCAACGGTTTGCTTAGATTACGGCCTTGGTCGTCAAGATGAGCCTCGCAGTCTTTACTGGGCAGCCATTTAGCTTTGAACTGCTCGCCACTCTCAGTTTGCAGATTAGCCCACACTTGAAAATAAGCTCGACTAACAAAACTGTTAATCTCTTGATCTCGCCGCACCACTAGTCCCAGCACAGGTGTTTGAACTCGCCCCACTGAAAGCACCCCGTTGTAGCCCGCTTTCTGACCTTGTAATGTATAAGCCCTCGTTAGATTAATACCATAAAGCCAGTCTGCACGAGAGCGCGCCAGTGCTGAAATTGACAGGGACATAAACTCGCGATTTGGCTTTAAACTCATCACCGCTCGCTTGACCGCCGCGGCATTTAAATCACTTATCAAACAACGCTGCACCGATTCGACTTTGTTCTTGCCAACGCCGGCAAAGTGGATCACCTCATCAACCAACAACTGCCCTTCACGATCAGGGTCGCCAGCATGAACCAGCTGATCTGCTTGCTTAATCAGTTTGATGACTGTCTTTAACTGCTGGGCCGTTTTCTTTTTCGCATTGAGTTGCCACTTAGCCGGAATGATCGGCAAATGTTGATGAGACCACTTTTTAAATGCTGGGTCATAAGCCTCTGGCTCTGCTTGCTCAAGCAAATGACCAATGCACCACGTGACGGTGTCGCCATTAGCCGCAACGATCGCCCCCTCTGATTTTCGCAGTGGTTTTGGCAGTACATCAGCAAGTGCGCGACCAAGGCTTGGTTTTTCGGCAATGAATAAACGCATATCTAAAAATAACTGTTTTTTTATACAGTATATTAGTTATGAGTAAAAATCAAGAGATACCTTTCTTATTTGACCTTTTAGAGGGTTTATTCAAGAACGAGCAAAGCGTCTATATTTTATATCGGCTACAAGAACCTGTTTGATAAGCTCGCCTTGCGCCCAAAGATCCTTTTGTTACGAGAAACCCTTCACAATATTCTGCGGTATTGCTTGCTGATAAGGGCAGTCAACACACCTCTAGAAACGCTGATCTATCAAATGTAAGAGTTTGAAAATTCTTTTATAACAGTAACTTATTGACAGTTTCGACGATACATATTGAAATTTCGATGCTAACATTCTTTATTGGATGATGCGGCATTGTCTGGATCGACACAATTATAAAAATAAGCTTATTAAAGGTGCCATATATGTTAAGTGAGCATGATAAAGGAATAACAATTAATAGTAGT
>CAKZRZ010000012.1 GCA_937918955.1 uncultured Arenicella sp. | reverse complement strand
GTAACTGGGATTCACGCTGCAAAGTAAGTATTATGCGCGTCTTTGAAAAATCACAGGTTTTACAACACAATGACTACGGCATCTGCACGACACATTTTGGTGTCTACTGAACAAGCATGTTTGGATCTTCAAACTAAAATTAACGCTGGCGAACAAACTTTTGAGGCGGCTGCAGCTGAGCATTCTCAATGCCCATCGGGCAAGCAAGGTGGCGATTTAGGTAGTTTCGGCCCTGGCATGATGGTGCCTGAGTTTGATCGAGTAGTATTCAATGAAGAAGTTGGCAAAGTTCACGGCCCAGTTCAAACACAATTTGGTTACCATCTAGTGGAAATCACTCAGCGCGATAGCTAGTTTGACGTACCTTAGTTTGTTAAAAAATACCTCGCAATGACGAGGTATTTTTTTGCCTAATGAGTATGTCTATTAAATGCAGACTCAGAAAAAACGAATTATAAAAAACACGGCTGTACTTGCCAGCACCACAATTAAACTGTTGATTCGTAAATAGCTAAGTATCGCGGCCAAACTTGTTGCTAGTGCATAATCTAAACCGGCAAGGCTAACATCATATGAGCTGTTTACTTCGAAAACGATAGGCGCCCAGATAGCGGTGAGCACCGCGTACGATGAATAGCTCAGCAATCGCTGAACACGAGCTCCAGGACGATACGAAATAGAGCGCGCAAAGAACAAATATCGATTCACATAAGTAATCGTCGCCATTCCAAATATCAGTGCCCAGGTCATTGCACTTGCTCCGGATTAACCTCGATGCCTGCGGAGACATCTGGCTTATCGCAGCAATAAGCGGCAATCATTCCCGATATCGCTGCGAAAATAATATAGCTATCCGAGAAAAAAGGTTTGGTAAAAATAGCGACGCTACCGCTAACCACAACGGCAAGCAGCACTGGAAACCGACGGAGTTCTCCAAACGTCATCGCAATAAAGGTAGCGACGATGGCAAACTCCAAGCCTAGCGAGTCCAAGCCAAGAGAGTCGGCGCTTTGCCCGAGAGTAGCCATAGCGATTCCAAAGGCGGTGGCGAGATTCCAGGCTATGTAGAAAAACAAACCCGACAATAGTGCGAAGCGCACCGAGAACGTGCCCGCGCGCTTGGTGTGGGCTTCTGACACTGCGAACATCTCGTCAGTGAGCAAAAACGCAACAGCGACGCGAGTTAACCATGGCTCTTGTGCAATGTGCTGCCTAAAGGTGAGAGAGTAGAGTAAGTGGCGAGCACTAATAACAAACGTTGATGCGAAAATAGCCCCGTAAGCCGTGCCTGCAGCAAAAAATGTTATTGCGGATAATTGCGCCGCACCAGCAAAAACCAGTAGCGATAAGGCTTGAGATTGTGCGACCGAAAAGCCAGCTTGAGTTGCTAAAGCGCCGGTCAACACGCCCCAAGGCAACACGGCCAAACAAAGAGGCAGCATATCGATAAAAGCGATCCAAGCAAGCTTGGGCGACGAGCTTGATTGGGTAGGCTTAATCATGATCTATGGCAAAAAGTGGTTAGGCCAAGCGGTTACGTCGACGGATTCGAGTCTAGCATTTTTTCTGCGCCAGTTTCGAGCCACTTAAGCTCAGTCAAATCGCCTGGAGCGCTGAACAGCGCTCCCTTAACGGGCTTGATCGTGGAAAATGTGCTCGTAAAAACTCCATCTGATCACTCAATATACGACGCCCTCGCAGATACACGTACTCAGCGTGTGTCGGTTGAAATGGTACAGCAATTAGTTGCATATCCGCCTGCTCGGGCGTTCGACCTGCCTTGTAATTATTGCAACGCTTACAGGCGGTAACTACGTTAGTCCAAACATTTTGACCTTTTTGAGAGACCGGAGTTACGTGGTCGCGAGAAAGCTCTGAATTTTGAAATTGGATGCCACAATATAGGCAGGTATGGGCATCGCGCGAAAAAAGCATACGATTATTCAGTGGCGGCGCATAACGTTGACTGTGATGAAACTTACTTTGTGTTGATGACTCGGTGGCAATAATCGAATGCACCTCGATAATACTTTGTTGGCCGCTCAAAGAATTGACTCCCCCGTGGACCTTGTACAACAAGTCACCACAACTGTAGAGGACTTGCCCTGCATGATATTGGCGGGCAGCATCTTTATAGCTTACCCAGTCTATCGGCATGCCGGCGGCGTCTGTTCTCAATACTTGTTGACTAAAATCGTACATTTCGAATGGCTCCCAATCATCAGTTTTGTTTCAGAATGTGTCGACTAAAATATGACTAAGCCTAGTTAGTTTTATACCGCGCTAATGACAATATTGCGTCAAATAAAAAAATATTTAGGTGAATAGATATGGATATAGTAAGCGGTCGGGCAGCATCACGAGTCCAACGGCGAGCATGAGACCGCTTATATAAGGGTCTTTCATATTTCCTTGGATCACCCTAACTTGGCATTTACGCATGAGCAAGATGTAAATGCCAATTGCAAATGTGGGTAAAACGGTTAAAAAAAGACCAAATATTGCGATTACTTTTTCCAGAAGAGGCCTCCAATTCGACCTTTTCAATTGCCCCAGCTTAACGCTTTTTAATATAGAACTACAATCAAGAATAAAATGAGAAACTCAAGGACAAGAGACTGATCTTTTAACCACCCTAGTTAAATGAGGCTTAATTATGGCTAGCCGCCTAAAAAATCTAATTATTGAGAATCGAGGCTTTATCGTTTTCATTATTTTAATGAGCGTTTTTCGCAGCAGCCTCGCCGATTGGAATTCTGTGCCGACTGGATCAATGAAGCCAACCATCGTTGAAGGCGACCGAATTGTGATTAATAAAGTCGCCTACGATTTAAAGCTACCGTTTAGTGATGTCAACATCGCAAAACTCGGTGAGCCAAAACGAGGCGATATTATTGTTTTCAACTCAGCGGTTTCTCAAAAACGTTTAGTAAAGCGTGTTGTGGGCTTGCCCGGTGACCGAGTATCAATGAGCAACAATGTACTGACTATCAACGGCATAGAGCTCGATTACACCGTTAGAACAAGCGATGCCAATACAGTGGCCGAGCTAAGCTCTCACGATCTTAACGAAAACCTTCTTGGTGCCGAACACGCGATCCGAGTTAATAAGCGACCAGGCAGAGCTGCTAATTTTGCGACAACAGTGGTTCCCGATGGGATGTACCTAGCCCTTGGAGACAATCGCGACAATAGTATTGATTCTCGCTATATCGGCTTTATACCTCGCCATGAAATTATCGGACGCAGCCGTAGCGTGGCAATGTCTTTCGACTACGAAGACTATTACCTTCTCAGAAAAGATCGGTTTTTCAAAGCGCTGTAAAAGCTCTACTCACTCAGAGAGTCTCGGCCTCTTTAACAAATTCTTGATACAGCTTGTCCTGTAAGCTTGTGTCGTTATGTGCTTTAAGAGCTTGATTGACCACTCCCTTATTTAAGTGCGAAGCAAATAGCTGAATAAACTCATAAACATACTCGCGAAGTACCGCGTTTTTTCGGATAGCTAAGCTCGTTACACTCGAGTCAAATAAGTGACCTGCATCAAGCACTGCTAAATCTTGATCCTGAGCTTTGTCGTAAGCCATACGCGCGCAGATTCCTATCCCTAAGTCATTGCGCACGTAGGTTTTGATAACTTCGGCGTCTGCAGCCATTAAAACAACATTCAGCTCGAGATCTTGTTTGGTAAAAGCTCGATTTATCACTGAGCGATCTGCAACGCCGAAGGTATATGTAATCACAGGGTGCTTGGCAATCGCGGCTAAGCTCAACTCATGTTCACTAACCAGCTCATGCCCTTTGGGAACAATAATGCACCGATTCCATCGATAACAAGGTAAGAGAATTAGGTTGTCAAAAAGCTCTAAAGCCTCTGTGGCAATGCCGATATCAGCCTGACCAGAGTCGGTCAGACTGGCAATTTGCTCGGGAGTGCCTTGGTTAATTTGCAACTGAACTTTTGGATATCGTTTGCGAAATTCTGATATCACAGGCGGCAATACATAACGTGCTTGTGTATGAGTTGTTGCAATCGACAGCATTCCCGAATCAGGGTGACTAAAGTCTTCAGCGATTCGTTTAACGTTATCAGCCTCATTGAGTATCAACTCAAAACGTTGTACCAATAACTCGCCTTCTGGCGTCAAACCATTAATGTGCTTACCACTGCGCTCAAATATTGTAACCCCAAGCTCTTCTTCTAAGCGCTTAATTTGGCTACTAACCCCAGGTTGCGAGGTAAACAGCTTTTCAGCCGCAGCAGTGACGTTCATGCCGTTTTTCACGACCTCAGTTACGTATTGAAGTTGTCTGAGTTTCATAGGTTTGCTTGTGTTGGTTTGGGTATAAGCCCGCACCAGTTAACTATCGAGTAACCCAGAGTGTCACATACTTTTGAGACGAACACTAACTCAAGAATTAGCTCTTGAAACATTGATCAGGAATTGAAAACTCACTATCGAGTGAACCGTTTTTCTCATATCGATCACAATTAGCCATATAATTTGCAGTAGTGACCGGCATTGGCACACGAACACCACTTAAATGACTGATAACGTCTTTACCCATATGCAGCAAGCGCAATCCATCTTCCCAATACCGAAGGCGGTCTTCATGGCTACTTAAACCACAAGGTTTAAAGTTGGCAATGGCTTCCTTGGAAGCAACGTATCGCGGCCATACCTCATAAATCACTTCATCCCTGCGCATAGTCTCGACTTCAGTTTTAGAAGCCTCTCGGAGCTCTTCAAGCATTGGTAGCACGCCATCAAAACCTTCGACCACGCTAAATACTTCTACCATTCGATCAATAATGCAATCAATCGCTTTAAAAGTTTGTGCCAATTTAATATAACGACTCTCGAAAAAACGATCCATCGGATAAGAAAACGCTTTAAAGGGTTCTCCCCAAAGTTCGTCAACGCCCTCCTCGCCACTGAAATGCTTTACCTGCTTGCCAAGCTCCAACGCTTCAACAAAACAAGCCTCGCACTGTTTCATTAGAGGATTGTCTTGATCAATATGAATACCTTTTTCTTCGAGTTCTACTACTCCAGAGAAAATATCGGTGGCCCGGTTGAACAATGAACCCGCTAACATCGCTGCCTTAACACGCTTTCGAGCGGGGTCCTGCTCTTGTTCAAAGTACTTTCTGGCAATCTCTAAACGCCAACC
>CAKZRZ010000011.1 GCA_937918955.1 uncultured Arenicella sp. | reverse complement strand
ATTAAAAATACGGCGCCTAATATTTCAAGAGTTGACATAAGAATTTCTGAGAATCTTTTTTGTCATTGTAGTTCAATTGCGCTTTGCTTGCTAAAACCGTTTACTATCAGCGCTACCCTTCTCAGCATCGATTTCTTTACTACGCTTCTTCGACACACTCTTCTTGGTCGTTCGTGTGGCTTTAGTTGCTGCTACTTTAATTGCGTCGATTCGTTTACCTAGGTCGTTAATATTTTCAAGCGTGCGCAAATCGATATCCATCTTTTTCTCCATGCTGAGGATCAATGGTTTGATGCTATTTTCAATTGAATCGGCGAGTACTTCGAGAGTGTCGCCAATTTTACTTGAAGGCTGATTTACGATTTCCACCACTGTGTCGGCTGGCTCACCAAGTGACTCACTTATCTTTTGTAATGCTATGAGTAAAGCCTCGGCATTTTTTGACTGATGCTGTTGTTGTGCTTTTGCGAGTTTACTATCGAATGCGTTTTGGCTTTCTAGGCGTTCAAGTGCGGCATTATTCGAGCCTTCGAATGAGGATTTAATACTTTTAACCTGCTCGACTAAGTCGATCATTTGGTTGGCAATTTTCACGCTGCCGTCGGCGTCTTCACCGCCCATGGCTTTGTTGCGTGAGAAATCATCTTTGATTTGCATCCAACGTGCTTGCTGTTGGTCACTCATGTTCCCGCGTAATTCAGCAAGCTTGAGTAAGTTCTCTTCGGTGCCATTAGTCAGCAGTTGTGACTCGCCTTGATAGTGGTCTTCGATCAACTGCATCAACTCATCTTGATTCATGACTGAAGAGACCTTCTCGGCCATTTTATTCATATTGCGATAGCTGCCTTGAAGCTTAAACGGTGGCTCCGTGCGATAGCGGTCGGCTTGCGCGGCCGAGGCTATGTATTGTTGATTCACTTTTAGAATTAATTCTTGAATGACGAACATTTTCTGCAAAACACCAACGATTTCGTTGAGTTCTGCACCGCTGTATTGATGGCTTAATTCAGTGGTCGCAACGTTCTCCCCTTGTGCCATGGCGACCAGCTTGTAAACGTCTTGCATGTCGCGGGTAGCCAGCGGAGCTAATACAGGGTTGGAGGTCAGTGAGTTTTCCACGTAACTTAGGGCGAAAATTTCTTCCATGCCACCTAAGATATCGCCTAGGTTGTAAATGTCGGCACGGTTGGCAAGCATATCGGGCACTTTGAAGACTTCACCCGATTCAGTGTAAGGGTTGCCAGCCATGACCACGCAGAACTTTTTGCCGCGCATGTCGTAAGTTTTGGTTTCACCACGCCATACTCATTCAATGCGTCGAGTACCGTCGCATAATGAAATGTATTTTTGTAGAAACTCAGGGTGCGTATGCTGAATGTCATCAAGATACAGCATTACATTATTGCCCATCTCGAAGCTCAAATTGATCTTCTCTAGCTCTTGCTTGGCCGTTGAGTTTGGCGCTTGCTCAGGGTCGAGTGAGGTCACATCGTGACCCAAGGCTGGGCAGTTGATCTTCATGAAGATTAAGCCAAGCCTATTAGCCACGTACTCCATTAAAGTTGTTTTGCCGTAGCCAGGGGGCGATATCATCATCAATAAGCCCATCAAGTCGGTACGCTTGTTTTCGCCAACTGTGCCCATTTGCTTGGCAAGGTTGTCACCGATTAAGGGCAGGTAAGACTCGTTTACTAAGCGGTTTCTGACAAATGAACTGAGTGGCTTTGCTTTGAACGATTCGAGTTTTAGCTGATTTCGCTCATGCTTCATTGTCTCAGAGCGCAGCGTTAAGTAATGATGATATTCGGGCAGCGTGATTTGCTCATGGTACTGCATGCGCAACCAATATTCGTCCAGGCTTAAGCTAAGAGTCTGCTGTTCAATCATTGGGTGCTCGCCCAACAAGTTCTCAATGCTGAGTTCAAGCTTCGCGTCGTTTGCAACAAGCTCTAGCCCACCAATTAAATTGGCCGCGGCTTCAGGAATGTAACGTTCTAAGTCTGTAAGCTCTTTGCGATAAACCACCGCTTCTAACCATGCGTGAGCCAGTGCCCATTGTTGATCGGGCTGTGATTTCAGTGCGTCGAGTGACGAGTTAAATTGGTCCCGCGCCTCAGTGTCGAGGGCGCGATTAAAATCGGCGACCAAATCGCGTGCGTAACGGCTTTGCACAAACTGTTTAGAATCTCTGCTCAGCTGTTGCACCAAGTATTCAGCCGCGCGCTTGATGCGGTTTGCTTGCGCGTTAATTGGGTGGTCTTTGGTGAACTGTTCGATCGATTCGCTAATTTCTATTGCGAGTAAATCTTCGGCTTTGTTATCAGCAAAAAGCTTGCTCAGAGCGGTTGCCGAAATCGCGCGTTGCTGCCAGTTGTCGATTAATTTTTTATCAACTAAATTAGCCCAAAACAGCGATGCTAAACCACGCGCAAAGGGTTCAAACATTAACAGATCTGCCGAGGCCATCACTGGCAGTGCTGCTCGGATGATCATCGCGGCATCACTGTCGTGTATGCCTTTTTGATAGCCGTGTTTGTAATAGGGCGTAGAAAAGTCACGAACTAACTTGGTTAATTCTTCAATCTCTTTTGCAGCAGCTTTTAGCCTTGTCATGCTCAAGTCTTCGCGCTCTTGCTGAGCTGCGCAAATTACTAAATAGGCCAGATATTCGCCGCGATAGAGTTCGGGTGTTTCCGACTCAAGGGACATCGACCAATAGTGTTTCGAGCCCTGCAGTGTGTCATCGACTACAGGTTCGTAGTAGTCGGTGCCGATTAGGTGAAAGAACAATTCGTCATTGCGCGGAATAATAGTTAAGTCTAGCTCTTGCTGATTAACACTAAACTTGTGCTTAGGGCCAAGCTTAATGACCTTGCCGCCATCTTCGTAAATATCATTCTTGTCTCTTAGTGATCGAACCGATTGCTCGCGCAGAGCTTTAAATCGCGCATGAACATCGTCGGCAGCAACCTCGGCGTCCAGCTTGCGCAGTTGTTCGATCAGCTCATTGGTCTTTAACACCAATGTGTCAGACGCGAAGTAGGTATTCAGTTCGTCGCTGTCACTCAGTTTTAATGAGCGCTTTTCGATGCTCTTTAAAATACGGTCAGCTGAGTCGCTAAGTGTCTGCGCGCGGCGTTGGCGCGCTTCCATCAAGCTTTGTTTATGCGCTTCGAATGATTCGTAAATCTCCTCGCGCTTGTCCATGATGTCGGCTAAGAATTGATCATAGTCGCTGAACTGACTTTCAAGATCTTCCAGCTGAACTAATAGCTTGGCCAATTGCTCATCGCATTTTTCTGGAGTGTCAGCAACTCCGAGGGCATTGGTGATGCTCTGTGAGAAAAGTTTAAATTGAGCCGAGAACTGAGCGATGGCTTCTTCTGAGCCAAGACCTTTTTGTTTTTGTGAGCCACGTGCCTTTGTCTGGTTAAGCTTGGCATACACTTCAGAGATTGTGTCGACAATACGAGTGCGTACTGTGGTGTCCTCAATCTTAAGTGTGGTTATTAACTCTGAGAGTAAATCCAGTTGCCCGGTTGTTTCAACAATGCTTTCAAGGAGAGGGCGAATCTGAGCATTGGTGCTGGCTTGGTCGATTGCTTGTGTGATCTCAGTGGTCTTTTCGGTGTAGGAGTCGAGCGCGGTTTCGTCAGCTAAAAACTCAACCGTTTGCTCGCCCAAACTGGCCTCAGTTTCAACTAATTCAGTATCAAGCGCTTC
>CAKZRZ010000010.1 GCA_937918955.1 uncultured Arenicella sp. | reverse complement strand
ACTTGGTTCAGACAACGGTTTTGGGCTACTCAATACCGAAACAACGCTCTACCCTGAAAAGCAATTAAAGCGCGTCACTGGCACTCTAATAGATTCGAGTTTCGCAAATGCTGTTATCAGTGGCTACGAAATTCATTGCGGTATCACCACTGAGACTGGCACACACAAAGGCCCCCTATTGAAATTGGACTCAGATTCAACACGGCTTGATGGACTGATTAGCGAAGATGATCAAATCATGGGCACCTATTTGCACGGGCTTTTCGACAAACCAAGCGCGGCCGATGCACTACTCACTTGGGCAGGATTGAAAAGCCAAGACGCAGCGAACTTGGATAGCATTCGAGAGCAACAACTAGAGCGCTTGGCTGACACTCTAGAAGAATGCTTAAGCTCTTCGTTTATCAACTCACTTAAACAGGCCTGATGAAAACTATCGCGCCAAACCGTCAGTTTAAACGGCGAGTGCTTTTCATAAGCGCAAGCTTACTATTGCCAATAAGTTTTCTAATGGCATTGGCGTTTGGAACAATTACTATTGCGTTTAGCGATACGCTGACATCCTTGATTGGCGTGGTTTCGAATAAGGACCTATTGAGTCGCGCCGACTTAGTTATCCAAGAAATTCGTTTGCCGAGAGCCCTATTGTCAGCGATTGTTGGTGCTCTGCTCGGCATCTGCGGTGCCACCACACAGGGCTTGTTTAGAAACCCACTGGCCGACCCCTCTTTAATTGGAGTAACGGCTGGCGCATCGGCTGGAGCCGCATTGACTATCTTTTTCGCATCTAGCTTGAGTGCTATTACATCGGCAAACCTATTGGGCTTAAGCGGCTTAGGCCTGGTATCGCTTGGTGCATTTACCGGTGGTGCTATTGCAGTAATCATTGTATATAGCTTAGCAACAAACCACCAAGGAACATCAGTAGCGACAATGCTATTGGCTGGCATTGCGATTACCGCTGTCGCGGGCAGCCTAACAAATATTCTCGAATTTTTTGGCAATGAAGAAATGCTTCGACGCATTAGCTTATGGCGCATGGGCGGGCTCGATGGTGCCAGCTATTCGCGCGTGCTATTAGCAGCGGTCATCGGCGCAGTCATACTGGTGATTTTACCTCGTTTTAGCACCGCGCTAAACGCGTTATTACTGGGCGAATCAGAAGCTCGACATCTTGGTCTATCAGTGCAGTCAATCAAAATAAAATTGGTACTGCTTGTAGCCGCAGGTGTTGGCACATCTGTCGCTCTTGCAGGCACTATCGCCTTTGTTGGTTTAATCGTGCCACATATGGTTCGCTTAATTATTGGCCCGGACCATAGATATTTGCTTTCCGTTTCAGCGCTCGCAGGTGCTTGTTTGCTGCTGCTGTCGGATACTGTTGCGCGAACCATTGTTTCGCCAATTGAGTTGCCGGTTGGCGTGGTTACGGCAATACTTGGCGCACCTTTTTTCATTTCACTATTGCGCAGACGTCATGAGTTTGGGATACGCTAAGGTTTAACAATGACTACGCCACTCATTAAACTCGAAAATGTCACCATCAATGCGCCCACGAAGCGGACGCGAAAATCGAATGTCGACGATGTATCTCAACACACGGTACTCGTTAACAAGGTTAGCTTCGAGGTTGCCAGCGGCGAAGTGCTTGCCATTATCGGCCCCAACGGAGCAGGTAAATCTACTTTACTCAATACCATCGCTGGCGATCACGAATACACAGGCCTGATTGAGATCGATGGTTTACAAGCTAGCCCAAAAGCACGCGCTCGCCAGCTCGCAGTGCTGCCTCAACTGAGCTTATTAAACTTTCCTTATCGTGTTTCAGAAGTAGTTGGGCTGTCGAGAATTCCGCATTCGACTGGCCAACAGCGTGACGCCGAAATAGTTCAAGAAGCCCTCGCTTTGATGGATATCAGCTTCTTATCTGAGCGCCTCTATACAGAACTCTCTGGCGGCGAAAAACAACGCGTGCAACTGGCACGCGTCTTCGCTCAGATTTGGCGAGCACAGGATGCGGCAAATGCTACTAGGGTTCTACTATTAGACGAACCTACCGCTGCCTTAGACTTAGGCCATCAACATCAACTAATGCGCGCAATTCGAACGCTAGCCCAGCAAGGCGTTTCAGTAATTATGGTGCTTCACGATATAAATCTCGCGGCTCGCTATGCCGATAAAGCCTTGGCACTACTGTGCAGCGAACGACTGGCATTTGGAACAATCAATGAGGTGATTAGCGAAGAAAATATTCACTCATTGTTTGATGTTGATGTACACATCGCTGAGCACCCAGTGCATAAGTCGCCCGTGGTTATCGGCTTGTAGTCTAAGAAGAGGCTGAAAAGAAGAGGCAGAAAACGTGAACAACAAATCGACTACAAGACATTTGATATTGGGCGGCGCAAGAAGTGGAAAGAGCGCGTACGCCGAGCGTGTTGCGCATTCTCTTTTCAGCAAATCTGAACAGTCGTCTCAGCTCATCTATTTAGCCACTGCAACAGCCGGCGACCAAGAAATGGTCGAACGAATCTCGCACCATCAACAGCGTCGAAACAATGACTGGCATCTCGTTGAAGAGCCGCAAGATATCGCATCCGTGATCAACTCAGTTGAACCAAACACAACGGTGTTAATCGACTGCCTGACGCTATGGCTCAGCAATTGTTTACACCATGAAAGCTGGGAGACCGAACGCGCTAAGTTTCTAGAATCATTAAAACAGTCTAACGTTAATATCGTGATGGTCAGCAACGAAGTTGGTTCTGGCATTGTGCCTATGGGCGAGCTGTCGAGGCAGTTCGTTGATCAAAGCGGTTGGTTACATCAGCAAATCGCGCAAATAGTCGAGCAAGTTAGTTTGGTAGTCGCTGGGCTGCCGACGTCACTCAAGAACGTCTCACAATAAAAAGTTACTAATGCTCAGCATGTTAGTCCTTCTACTCGCATTTACGCTCGATCGATTATTTGGTGAGCCCAAGCGCTTTCACCCATTGGTGGGATTTGGCTACCTCGCCAGTCGAATAGAAACTAAGTTCAACACTGTGGAGTCATTTAAGATTGCTGGGGGAGCGTTTGCCGTGACTCTTCTGTGTGTAACTCCAGCGCTCTTAAGCTACCTACTCTCGCAGCTATTGCAGCAATATTTTTGGCTAGTGGATATTCTTATCGTCTATTTAGCTATTGGTTTTAGCAGCCTACTTCTACACTCCTCTCGAGTGAAAAAGGCGCTGGATAACGATGGCTTGAATGCCGCGCAAGAACAAGTCGCCATGATGGTAAGTCGTGATACGGCTCGTATGGATGAAGAACAAGTTGCCAGCGCAGCAATAGAGTCGACCTTAGAAAATGGCAGTGACTCGACTTACGCGGTGGTCTTTTGGTACACGCTTGGTGGCGCACCTGCGGTAGTATTCTATCGCCTAGCAAATACACTCGATGCAATGTGGGGCTATCGAACAAAGCGCTATGAAAAATTCGGCAAGGCTTCGGCGCGAGTAGATGATGTATTGAATTTTTTACCCGCTCACATCACAGCTATTTTTTATGCTTTTTCAGGCAACACAAGGAAAGCCTTCGATAGCTGGAAAAACCACGCTCGCTTATTAGCTAGCCCAAACGGTGGTCCAGTCATGAGCTCTGGCGCAGGTAGCTTAAACCTCAAGCTTGGTGGCCCAGCTTACTATCATGGCGAAATCACGCACAAGCCATATTTCGGTGGAGAAAAGCCGCCCACTTCAGCTGATATAAAGCGGGCAAACAAATTGGTCACACGCAGCCTTATCTGCTGGTTGCTGCTAGCTGCTCTTTTCGCATTGACCTATGAGGCGCTGTCATGATTCGACATGGAGGAGACATATCAAGAGCGTTATCTCTTTATGGTGGTAAAACCGATGACTGGCTCGACCTATCGACCGGCATTAGTCCTTGGTCGTACCCAATACCCGAGTTTTCAACTGAGATCTGGCGAGATTTACCACCACCGACTAGCAGTTTGCTAGCGTCGGCGGCCGAGTACTATCAATGCGACGAAAATGCCATTATTGCCACGCCAGGTTCGCAGTTAGCGATTAGACTGATCCCACAATTCTATAAAACTCCTGAGCGTGTAGCAGTGCCATTTATTGGCTATAAAGAACACGCCCATTCTTGGCGAGAAGCTGGGCATCGGGTTCAAGAATACCGTGACATTTCTGAGCTAGAGAAGCTCGCTAGCAGCCAACAAATTGAACATTGCGTCGTCATCAATCCCAACAATCCAACAGCTGAGTTCTTTAGTAACGAAGCCTTGCAGGACATATCTAAAAAACTAACAGGTCTCATGTTTATCGACGAGGCTTTTGCTGATATCGCAAATGTGCCGCCATTAACCAACCGAGAAAGTGACAACATAGTGCGGCTTAAATCACTGGGCAAGTTTTTCGGTCTTGCAGGGGCTCGAGTAGGCTTTGTAATTAGCAAGCACCCCTTTCTTAAAAAGCTGAACCACCTTCTAGAGCCATGGAGCCTATCCGCAACATCGATGAGCCTTGCATGTCTGGCCTTAAATGATTCACAATGGCAGCATCAACAGCGAGTTCGCATTGAGCACCATGCCAAGCTCCAACGAGATGTAATGGTGCGCATGTCCGATCGCTTAGAGCACGCAA
>CAKZRZ010000009.1 GCA_937918955.1 uncultured Arenicella sp. | reverse complement strand
TAGAGCAAATTACTCGTTAATTGCGTAAGAAATTAGAAATATTTTATAAGGTTATAGGTTAACTATGAGCGTCGAAAATCAAAAAATTCGCATTCGGCTTAAAGCTTTCGATCACCGCATGATCGATCGTTCGGCACAAGAAATTGTTGACACAGCTAAGCGCACTGGCGCTGTTGTTTGTGGCCCAATTCCTTTGCCTACTCGTATTGAGCGATTGACTCTATTGCGTTCACCGCACGTGAACAAGAAAGCGCGAGATCAATTCGAAGTACGTACTCACAAGCGTATTGTCGATATCGTTGAGCCAACTGACAAAACTGTTGATGCACTTATGCGTCTCGATTTGGCAGCCGGCGTTGACGTTGAAATTAAGGTTAACTAGTACTTAGCTTGATAGGCAAGTTAAGTACCTCTGGCCACATACTTAAGAGTTGATAGAAAAATGTCACTTGGATTAATTGGACAAAAAATAGGCATGACGCGCGTCTTTCAAGAAGACGGTCGTTCAGTGCCTGTTACGGTTGTAGAAGTTGCTACAAACCGTGTCACACAAGTAAAAACAGTTGAAACTGACGGCTACGAAGCTGTGCAGGTTGCAAGCGGCGAGCGTCGTGCAAACCGTGTTTCTAAGGCAATGGCTGGTCACTACGCGAAAGCGAATGTTGCACCGGGTACTCGTCTTACAGAATTCCGCGTTTCAGCTGCAGAAGCAGAGCTAGAAGTTGGCTCTGAAGTTAATGTTGATCTGTTCGAAGCAGGCCAAAAGGTAGATGTTCAAGGCACTACAATCGGTAAAGGTTTTGCCGGTGGTATTAAGCGTTGGGGTTTCGGTGGTTTGCGCGCGACTCACGGTGTATCGATTTCGCATCGTTCACTTGGTTCAACAGGTCAGTGTCAAGACCCAGGTAAAGTCTTCAAAGGCAAGAAAATGGGCGGACACATGGGTGCACGTAAGCGTACTCAGCAAGGCTTGGAAGTGGTTCGAGTAGACGCTGAGCGTAACGTTCTTTTAGTAAAAGGTTCTGTACCTGGTTCTAAAGGCGGTAGCGTGATCATCAAACCTTCTGTTAAAGCTAAGAAGTAGGGCGATATCATGGAACTAAAACAAAATAACGGTTCAGCTTTGAATGTATCTGACGACGTGTTCGGCGCAGACTACAACGAAAACCTGATCCATCAAGCAGTAGTCGCTTATCAAGCGGGCGCTCGTCAAGGTACACGTGGCCAAAAGAACCGTTCTGCGGTTTCTGGTGGTGGCGCAAAGCCATGGCGTCAAAAAGGTACTGGCCGAGCTCGTGCTGGTACTTCACGTAGCCCAATCTGGCGTGGTGGTGGTAAAACTTTCCCTGCCGTGACTCAAGACTTCTCGCAAAAAATGAACCGCAAAGCATACCGCACTGCGATTCGTTCAATTTTGTCAGAGCTAGTACGTCAAGATCGCTTGATCGTTGCAGACGACTTCACAGTTGCTGAGCCTAAAACTAAGCAATTAGTTGCCAAAATGAACGATATGAAAATCGAAGATGTTTTGGTAGTGACGCATGAGTTCGACGAGAACTTGGCGTTGGCATCTCGCAATTTGTATCACGTTGGTCTTATGGAAGCTGATGAGATCAATCCGGTCAGCCTAATTGGCTTCGATAAAGTCTTGATGACTTCTGAAGCGGTTAAGCAAATCGAGGAGACTTTCGCATGAGCCAAAGTAAATTGACAAAAGATGAGTTGTTTCAAGTGCTTCTAGCACCCGTAGTAACTGAAAAGAGTACCCGCGCTGCTGAAGTTGATGGCCAAGCTGTGTTTTATGTTGCGAACTCTGCAACACGAAACGATGTTAAAGCTGCCGTTGAGTTAGCGTTCGCGGACGATAAAGTTGAAGTTGAATCAGTGAAGATTTTAAACGTTAAAGGTAAGACTAAACGTTTCGGTCGCACATTGGGTAAGCGCAACGATCGTAAAAAAGCATACATCCGCTTGAAAGACGGCAGCGATTTAGATTTCGCCAAGTTCCAAGCGTAGTAGTAATTAAATAAGGTAAATTAAAATGGCATTGGTAAAGTTAAAGCCTACCTCTCCGGGTCGTCGCGGCACAGTACGTGTTGTTAATCCCGATTTGCACAAAGGCGAGCCTCATAAAGCTCTGCTTGAGTCAAAGCGCGCGACAAACGGACGTAATAATGTAGGTCGCATCACTGTCCGTCATCGAGGTGGCGGTCATAAGCGTAAATATCGTGTTATAGATTTTCGTCGTAATAAGGACGCTATCCCTGCGAAGGTTGAGCGTTTGGAGTATGACCCAAATCGAAGCGCACATTTAGCACTCTTATTGTACGCCGACGGTGAACGTCGCTACATTATTGCCCCTAAAGGCATTAAAGCAGGCGATTCAGTAATCTCTGGTATCGACGCGCCAATCGCAGCAGGTAACTGCTTGCCGTTGCGTAACATTCCAGTAGGTTCGGTAATTCATAACGTTGAGTTAAAGCCTGGTAAAGGCGGTCAATTAGCGCGTTCTGCAGGTACTTCAATCCAATTCGTTGGTAAAGAAGGTAAGTACGCTCAAATCCGTTTACGCTCTGGCGAAATGCGCAAAGTTCTTCTTGAATGCCGCGCAACCCTAGGCGAAGTAGGTAACTCGGAGCATTCTCTACGTAAGTTAGGTAAAGCAGGCGCGAAGCGCTGGCGTGGTATCCGCCCAACTGTTCGTGGTGTTGCTATGAACCCGGTTGATCACCCGCACGGTGGTGGTGAAGGTCGTACATCTGGTGGTCGTCATCCTGTATCACCAACTGGTGTACCGACTAAGGGTTACCGTACTCGTTCAAACAAACGCAGCGATTCGATGATTATTCGTCGTCGCAAGAAATAGGGGAACTAGCTAATGGCACGTTCAATTAAAAAAGGCCCATTTGTAGATCATCACCTATGGGCGAAAGTTGAGAAGGCTGTTGCGGCGAATGATCGCAAGCCCATCAAAACTTGGTCACGTCGTAGCATGATCATGCCGGAATTTGTCGGTCTGACTATTGCTGTACATAACGGTCGTCAGCACGTTCCTGTGTTGATTTCAGAAAATATGGTTGGTCACAAGTTGGGTGAATTTTCTCCAACGCGTACTTTTAAAGGCCATATTGCTGATAAGAAAGGTCGATAGAGGTAACTACAATGCAAGTTAAAGCTACTGCGAAAAACGTTCGCATCTCGCCACAAAAAGCTCGCTTGGCAGTGGATCAAATCCGCGGCAAGTCTGTTGCTCGTGCGCTAGAGATTCTTTCTTTCGGTGAGACCAAAGCGTCAAGCCTAGTATTGAAAACACTTGAGTCGGCTATCGCCAACGCTGAGCACAATGAAAGTGCAGACATCGATGAGTTGTTTGTTTCTAAGTGCTTCGTTGATGAAGGTCCAACTATGAAACGTATGCGTCCTCGTGCAAAAGGTCGTGCATTCGGTATTCTGAAACGCTCTAGCCACATCACTGTGTCTGTAAGCGACGAACTGGGAGGCCACTAAGATGGGTCAAAAAGTACATCCTAATGGTATGCGTTTAGGCATTGTTAAAGATCACAACGCTAAATGGTTTGCTGATAAAACTGACTACGCTAAATTCTTAATTCAAGACTTGAAAGTTCGTGAATTTCTAGAGAAGAAATTGAAGAACGCAGCGGTAAGTGACATCACGATTGAGCGTCCTGCGCAAAATATCAATGTGATTATTCACACTGCTCGCCCAGGTATCGTAATTGGTAAGAAAGGTGAAGACATCGATCGTATGCGCAAAGCAATCGCGGCGATGACTGGCCTACCAACTCAAGTATCGGTTGAAGAAATTCGCAAGCCTGAGACTGATTCTCAGTTAGTTGCAGACGGCATCTGCCAGCAACTTGAAAAACGCGTAATGTTCCGTCGTGCAATGAAGCGCTCAGTTCAATCAGCCATGCGTGCTGGTGCTCAAGGCGTAAAGGTAATGATCTCGGGTCGTTTGAATGGTGCTGAAATCGCACGTTCAGAATGGTACCGTGAAGGTCGTGTGCCACTTCACACTTTGCGTGCAGACATCGATTACGCAACCAGCGAAGCATTGACTACTTACGGCATCATTGGTGTCAAAGTATGGATCTTCAAAGGTGAAGTTTTCCAACCGGTTAATAGTGTTGCGTCTGACGACAGCGCTACACCTGCAGCTTAATTGCTTGCAGAGCTATAGAGGTAACTAAAAATGTTATTACCAAAACGTACCAAATTCCGCAAAGCGCACAAAGGGCGTAACCGTGGATTAGCCACCACTGGTAACAAGGTGAGCTTCGGTGAATTCGGTTTGCAATCAACAACACGTGGACGTATGACGTCACGTCAAATTGAAGCAGCACGTAGAACCATTACCCGTCATATTAAACGTGGCGGTCGTGTATGGATTCGTGTTTTCCCAGACAAGCCGATCTCTAAGAAGCCATTAGAAGTTCGAATGGGTAAAGGTAAAGGTAACCCTGAGTTTTGGGTTATGGAAGTTAAGCCGGGCCAAATGCTTTATGAATTGCAAGGTGTAAGCGAAGAGCTAGCACGCGAAGCGTTCACTCTAGCCGCTGCCAAACTTCCGTTTAAATGTAAATTTGTTAAGCGTCAGGTAGGTGAGTAATGGCTACTGAATCAAGAGCCGCGGAATTACGCGCAAAGTCAGCTACTGAGCTGAAAGACGAATTAGTTGAGCTTCGTAAAGAAGAGTTCAGCCTTCGTATGAAAAGAGGCACTGGTCAACTTTCGGATACGTCACGTTTCAAGAAGATTCGTCGCGACGTAGCTCGTATCAAGACTATCCTAAACGAGCAAGCTGCTGCAGCTGCTCAAAGTTAGAGGTTATTGAAATGACTGAAAATACTGGCGCTCGTAGCGTAGAAGGAAAGGTTGTTAGCAACAAAGGCGAAAAGACTATCTCTGTGATGGTTGAGCGCCGTGAGAAGCACCCTTTGTACGGTAAGTACATTCGTAAATCGACTAAGTTTTTGGCACACGACGAAGCAAATGAGTGTGGTGAAGGTGATACGGTTTTGATCGAAGAATGTCGTCCGCTTTCTAAGAACAAGTCATGGCGTTTAGTTAAAGTTGTTGAAAAAGCAGTTATTGCTTAATCAACCCCTTAACTTTCCATAAGAAATTAAGCACTGAATAGAATTGGAGTAACCCCATGATTCAAATGCAAAGTATTTTAGAAGTAGCTGATAACAGCGGTGCACGTAAAGTTATGTGTATCAAAGTTCTTGGTGGCTCTAAGCGACGTTATGCTGGCATCGGCGACGTTATCAAAGTAAGTGTCAAAGAAGCACTTCCTAACTCACGCGTTAAGAAGGGTGCTGTGTATGACGCAGTTATCGTTCGTACTCGTAAAGGTGTTCGTCGTCAAGATGGTTCTGTGATCCGTTTTGACAAGAACGCTGCGGTTATCTTGAACGCTTCAAGACAACCAATGGGTACTCGTATCTTTGGTCCGGTAACTCGTGAGTTACGTGGCGACAACTTTATGAAGATCGTTTCACTAGCGCCAGAAGTGCTATAAGCGGCTCAGAATAGGTCAAGACAATGAACAAGATTAAAAAAGGCGATCAAGTGATCGTAATTACCGGTCGCGATAAAGGTAAAACTGGTGAAGTTCTCCAGATTTTGGAAGACGG
>CAKZRZ010000008.1 GCA_937918955.1 uncultured Arenicella sp. | reverse complement strand
GGGCGCTTGCGTGTTCACACAGCCTGCTAAAAGCAGTGCTGATACACTCGCCGCTAGTAAGGGTAGCTTGTTCAAGAATATCTCCGGTGGTGGTTTATATTAATGTTTTTTCGGCAATCTCTTCGTTCAAAGTTCGCCATGAGCCATACAATACCAAAGTTGCTGAACGATTAAGTTAGTATTCGTTTAGATTTTTCGATGTCGCATGCAGTGGTTTTAGTTAGTCATCTTTGCTGAGTCTAACCGTTTGCCATTTATAGTTATCTTTCTTTTGAATTCTTAGCGACTTTACCCAGCCGTCTTTTTCTATATTGATATGGTTGGTTTGCGTTGGCCAAAGTTCATGCAGTGCCGAGTGCTTGAGCTTGAGAGATTCTGTATTCGGTATATTTGCTTCTTGGTAGACCCAAAAATATTTTCCTTCTACTTCATAGCCCACAGGGCTCAGCTCAATAGCTTCATCGTTTTGAGTGCGCGCTTTAAATTGAGTTTGCACATAGTCGAAAAACAGTTTTTGAGTAGCTTCGTCAATGCTTAAGTCACCAGCGCCATCTATCACACGAGCCAAGCCATGTTCGGCATCGTGTAATAAAAAGCGATGACTCACCTCTAGTTTGCCAGTGCGCTCGTTAAACAATAGACTTATATAGGCTTCTTTTTGTTGATGCGCGAAGCTGCTGTTAGCTGTAAATAGAACTAACAGCAGCGCGCTTGCTAAGGCTTTCTTGAACATTATTTACGATGTTCTTTTTTCTTAGGCTCTTTGACCTTGGTCTTGATGTCTTGCATGATGTCGCGGCCTTCAGGTTTCTTGTTTTTAGCTTTCTTGAAGGCTTCGATGCGCGATGGAACAAAACGTCGAGGGTAGTGATTATTTTCCACATCAACATCAGCGGTTTCCCAGTTGGCATCGACCACAACTGACTCAAGCGTTTTTCCTTTATCGGTAATCAATAGCTTGCTCACTTGTTTTGGAGTGCGGCGCCAAATTTCAGCAGGCAATACAAGCTCTTCCTTTTTGCCGTTGGTATAGGTCAACTGCAATAAAATTGGCATCACTAAACCGCCTTTGTTCGAGAAGCTCATTACATAATAATTTTTATCTTCTTTGACCGCGCGTTCCAGAGCTTCGCGTTCGCGAGGGTCTAAGTCTTCAAGCATTTGGCGATACTTATTACGCTCTTTATTGGTCGGCGTGAAACGGTCGTGCTCGTCGTAGAAATCAGTGATGTCCTTATTCAGGTCGATCCATAACTTACGACCTTCTGCTTCGTTTCTTTGCTCGAACAACGGTTTAGGCTCACGAGCTTCTTCCGCACGTCGACGTTTTGAATCGATATCAGGGTTTAGCGTGTCGAGTTGCATTTTATAGACTTTGTCGATCGAAATATCAACGTGGTCTGTGGTGTAAAACCAACCGTGCCAGAACCAATCTAAATCGACGCCAGAAGCTTCTTCCATAGTGCGGAAAAAGTCTGATGGTGTTGGTCGTTTGTCTTCCCAGCGAGTTGAATATTCTTGAAAGGCAAAGTCAAACAGTTCTCGGCCTAAAATCACTTCGCGTAAAATGTTTAGCGCGGCTGCAGGCTTGGTATAGGCATTTGGGCCAAGGCGCAGCACGCTGTCGGACTGAGTCATAATTGGTACTTGCACGTCTGACTTCATATACGCAACGATATCACGTGGCTCTACACCCCAAGGTATTTCTGGGTCCCATTCGCGGCCGGCAACACCATCTAAAAAGCTGTTTAAGCCTTCGTCCATCCAAGTCCATTGGCGCTCGTCAGAGTTGACGATCATTGGGAAGTAATTGTGGCCTACTTCGTGAATTACCACGCCCAATAAGAAGCGCTTTTCGGCCAAAGTATAAGTGCGAGACTTGTCTTTGTTGAGTTTAGTACGAGGGCCATTAAAGGTAATCATGGGGTATTCCATGCCGCCAACTGGGCCGTTTACACTGATCGATACAGGGTATGGGTAATCAAAGGTATAGCGAGAATAAACTTCCATCGCGTGAATCACCGACTCAGTAGAGTACTTGCGCCAAAGTTCGCCGCCTTCTTTCGGAAAGTAAGACATCGCCATGACTAATTCTTGCTCAGCGCCAGGTTGTATATAACCTTTCGCGTCCCACATGAATTTGCGCGACGACGACCATGCAAAATCACGCACATTTTCGGCGGTGAAATGCCAGGTTTTACTATCGCTCGTGCCCTGAGCTTCATTGGCTAGCGCTTCTTCAGCGGTGACAACAAACACAGGACGTTTACTGTCTTCGGCTTTCTTCAAACGTTGTCGTTGAGTCGCGGTAAGCACGTCATCTGGGTTTTGTAAGCTGCCAGTAGAGGCAACGATGTGATCGGCAGGCACTGTGATTTTCACATCATAATCGCCAAATTCTAAGGTGAACTCACCCCGGCCTAGAAACTCCTTGTTGTGCCAAGCTTCGTAATCTGAATAAGCCGCCACTCGAGGAAACCACTGTGCGAGCAAGAAAATATCGTTGCCGCCTTTGCGCGCATCATCAGGGAAATGCTCATAGCCTGAGCGCGCTACTACCGCGTTCTCTTCTAAAATGTTGTACGCGTAGTTCAGGCTATACTCAAAGCTCTCACCGCTTTCAATTGGGGTTGGCAAATCAATGCGCATCTGCGCGCCATTAATAATGTAGTCGAGTGGCTCACCGTTGACATCAACGATGTCAGTCAAGGTGTAGCCAATTTCTACATCATCGTAAAATTGATTGCGGCGTAGTTCGGCCATGCTGAGTCGCGCTGGTTTATCGCCTTTTGGTAACTCGGTTCTGAAGCCACGGCGTGAGGAATCACCAAACGGGGCTGAGCGCTCGGCCACTGAATCGGCTTTGAAGCGATCTTGCTCGAGTTGCACCCAAAGGTACTTTAAACGATAGGGTGAGTTATTGGTGTAGGTAACTGTTTGCGATGCTGATAGGCGGCGCTTTTTTTCATCAAGCGTTACGTCAATTTTATAGTCGACTTGTTGCTGCCAATACTCTTTACCGGGTTCGCCAGCGGCGTTACGATAGTCGTTAGGCGTAGGCAATACTTCTTCAAGCTGCCGAAATTTATCAACAAAGTCTCCCTTAGTTTGAACAACAGAGACGGCATACGAAGCAGAGCTCGCAAGGCAATAGGCTATTAAGCCAAGAAAAAATCGATTCATGGGCGTATAAGGCTAGGGTTAGTGTCACTGCGAAGCATCGTTGCTTGCGTATTAATTCAAGATGAAGATTTAATACGCGACAACTCGTAGGGTGTCACGCAGTCTTGCCTAGAGTCTTGCACTAGCTCGCCTCTATTTCAACTTATTTTGTCTTGCTTAGTGCTGAGTCGTGAATTGATTAGGACACTAAGCAAGATCAACGCGAACTGTTTAGTTGGCTTGAGGCCTCGCCGCGACCAACTCGATTTCGATTAACATGCCTGGCCCGCCTGCTAGACCGGCAATTTGGATAGCCGATCGAGCTGGTAAGTTCGGTTGATCTTGTGTGCCAAAGTATTGAGTGTAGGCTTTCATGAAACCGGCGAAATCCATCTTGCCTCCTTTGGCAGGGTCACCAACGATAAACACCGTCATTTTAATAACGTCCTTAAAGCCTAAGCCCATATCACTTAAAGAGCTTTCAAGCTTTTTAAATACGCTGTGCGCCTGAGTTTCGGTGTCACCATAATAGGCTCTACTGCCTTTTTCTTTAGATGGGTCGGCGGCGCTTGGCACGTTGCCACTGTGGTACACAAGGTTAGTGCCGGCAACTACTTCTACCGCGCGCGCTATCGGAAACGTACTATTGTTTGGCAATGGGTAGCGCGTAACTGTTGCTTGTGATTCGGTTTTAGATTGTGCCACGGCCTTGTCTTGTGATTCTGCATAGCTGTTTGCGCTTATTAAGAGTGCGCTGACCAGTAAGGCGAAAAAGTAAATATTTTGTTTCATAATAGCGAAGCGAAAAGTCGAATGAATCGTTAGAATAGCGTAATGGCTGGCAGAATTCCCCAACACTTTATTGACCAACTTTTGAATCGCATCGACATTGTTGATTTGATTGATGGCTATGTGCCGCTTAAAAAAGCAGGGGCTAACTACAAGGCCTGTTGTCCTTTTCACGGTGAGAAAACTCCCTCGTTTACGGTGTCGCCTTCTAAGCAGTTTTACCACTGCTTTGGCTGCGGTGTTAACGGTACGGCGATTAGCTTTTTGATGGAATATGATCACATGGAGTTCCGAGAGGCAATTGAAAAGCTTGCTTCTAGTGCTGGCATGGAGATACCTGAGGAGTCTCAGGGTTTCACGCCGAAAAAAACCATGTCGCAAGGCATCGATCTGTATCAATTGATGAATCAGGTTAACGAGTTTTACCAAACCCAACTGCGCCAACATGCTTCTAAGCAAGAGGCAATTGATTACCTGCAAAAACGGGGGCTCAGCGGCGATATAGCAAAACGTTTTGGCGTGGGTTTTGCACCTGAAGGTTGGGATAACTTGATGTCGAGTCTGGGTGCTACCGCGCCAGCTCAAAAGGCTTTACTTGATACAGGCATGCTTACTCAGAATGAGAAGAAGCGTACTTATGATCGCTTTCGCCATCGAATTATGTTCCCAATTCATGATCATCGAGGCCGGGTTGTTGGCTTTGGTGGCCGAGTATTGGCAAAGTCTGATCAGCCCGGCAACCCAAAATA
>CAKZRZ010000007.1 GCA_937918955.1 uncultured Arenicella sp. | reverse complement strand
CAACAAAACTACAGGCCGACAGAGTAAGTAGTGCTGCGGTGACTAATAGTTTTCTCATTCGCTTAGTGTTTGGTCTGATCAAACGTCTATGGGTTGAGATAACAATTGCATAAGGCCGTCTTCATCAACCATGTCAATACCAAGTTCTTCGGCCTTAGTGGCTTTACTACCGGCATCGGTACCAACAACAACGAGGTCAGTTTTCTTCGACACACTACCCGTGACCTTTGCCCCGAGTGCCTGTAAACGCTTTTTGGCGTCGGAACGACTTAATTCTTGTAGCGCTCCTGTGAGAACAATTGTTTTACCGCTAAGTGGCAGTGAATCAAGGTCGGGCAGATCGTCAAAGATTATTTCTGGGTACTCAACTCCCGCGCTAAGTAAACTACTGATCACCGATTGATTGTTCACTTCGCTAAAGAACAGCACGATATTTTCGGCCACTATTGGGCCAATATCAGGAAGCGACTCCAAGGTTTCAAGATCGGTTTTACTTAATGCTTCTAACGAGCCAAAAGTATTGGCAAGCTGCTCGGCCGTGCTCTCGCCAACCTGCGGAATCCCCAGTGCAAACAGTAAACGAGGCAGCTCAGTTTTCTTGCTGTCGCTAATACGGTCAATTAAGTTTTGTGCTGATTTTTCTGCGAAGCCTTCGAGTTCCAGAACCTGTTCGTACTCAAGGCGATATAGGTCAGCGACATTCTCAATCAACTTTTCTTGGACTAATGCATCGACAATTTTTTCGCCCAAGCCATCAATGTCCATCGCTTTGCGCGAGACAAAGTGTTTAATGGCTTGCTTAACCTGCGCGCTGCAAATGAGTCCGCCGGAACAACGAGCGATAATACCCTCGCCTTCGGCAACAACCTCGGAGTTACATTCAGGGCACTGTTTTGGGAAGACATATTCTTGAGAATTGTCGGGGCGTTTCTCTAGATTTACGGAGACGATCTGCGGAATAACGTCGCCCGCTCTTCTAACAATGACAGTGTCCCCTACTCGAATACCCAATCGTTGAATCTCGGATTGATTATGAAGCGTGACGTTCGACACGGTTACGCCACCAACGAATAAAGGCTCAAGCCTCGCAACGGGTGTGATGGCACCGGTTCGGCCAACTTGCACATCGATGTCCTTAACCACGGTGCTCTTTTCTTGAGCCGGGAATTTATGCGCCAATGCCCATCGAGGCGCCTTAGCGATAAAGCCCGCAGAAGCCTGCCAATCTAAGCGGTCGAGTTTGTAGACGATGCCGTCTATCTCATAATCTAAGTCTGCGCGCTGTTGGCTCAGGCGTGAAAAATAATCGAGGCAGCCTTTAGCACCCTGCACTTTCTCTAACAGCGGGCAAACCGGAAAGCCAAGATCAGCCAAGCGCTCTAAGGTTTGCGAGTGCGTTGTTGCAAACGAATCGTCACTGATCACACCCAATGAATAGATGAAAATATCTAATGGGCGAGATGCGGTTATCTTGCTATCAAGTTGTCTGAGACTACCAGCGGCTGCGTTTCGAGGGTTTACGAACGGCTTTTTATCGAGCTCGGCTTGCGCTTGATTGAGTTTAGCGAACCCTGCATGCGACATGAAGACTTCTCCGCGAACCTCTAGTCGGTCTGGCGAACCGGCAGGCAACACTAAGGGTATGCTCCGAATGGTTTTGACGTTCTGGGTTATATCTTCGCCGACCTTACCATCACCACGAGTTGCAGCATGTTTGAAAACGCCGTTCTCATAGAAGATGCTGACCGCTAAACCGTCTAACTTGGGTTCTGCAACATAATCGAAAATTCGCTCATCAGCTTGACCCAACTCTTTGTGTAAACGACGGTCAAACTCGTGAATATCATCATCGCTAAATCCGTTACTGAGTGACAACATTGGGCGTTCATGCTTAATCTGACTAAACTCATCTAGCGCCGGCGAGCCGACCCGTTGCGATGGCGATTGCGGCGAAACTAACTCTGCATGTTCCACTTCAAGTGCCAGCAGTTCTTGCATTAATTGATCGTATTCATAATCAGAAATGCTCGGCGCATCTTGGGTGTAATACAATCGATTGTGGTGCTCAATTTGAATGCTGAGCTCTGCATGACGAGCACGGGCAGCGGTAATATCTGGCATTTTTAAATTTAGTCTAGAGTGCGTAAATTACAGAACGAGTTACCTCGGATGAGTGGCCTCATTGTTTGCGAGCGCCAACAATTTAAAACAATTTCATGGCCACGGCATCGCCAGGTGTGAAGCCGTCTTGCTGCATGCTAAAGACAATATCAGAAACCTGCTGCATAAGCATTGAGTACGAGCGCTGAGTCATCACCCGGCCATTACGATCGACAACTTTGCCTTCTAGCCATGTGGCTAAACTATTCGCGTCGCGCACCATTTCTTGAAACACCATTTCAGGGTCTTTAGTAGCCGGCACATTCATGTACACAACCAAATCATGAACCGGTGTTGAGGTTCCGCTCGAAATGCCAAATTGGCCAGTGCCGTCGGTGCAAGCTAGGCGGAATAAAACCGAGATATTATTCTTCGAGCCAATGGTTTTCATGAAAATGCCGTTTTTGTCGGTCGACATCATTAAATCACGCGCGCAGCTTTCAATGTCGGCCATGCGAAAACCGGCTTTGGTTTTCGGCACCACGTTAAGCACCGCCATAGAATCGTATCGACGGCCAATTTGATCAAGCGCAAGCGCTTGTTTTAAGGCGTCGTCGATTCCCATAGAGAACTCGAAAGGCGCGTCATATACATTGGTAAATTCGAGCACCATTTGCTGAAAGTCATGCAGCTCTTTTTGCGACATCGCGCCATCACGATCGGCTAACTGAATAGACACACCTAACTCGGTAAACCGCGCTGATGGCAGCTCAAATTCAATGTCACGCCACATGTCGGTAAGCTGGTTTAAGCCGTAAATATTAACCTTTCGATGAAATTTAAAATCATGCTTTCGAAACAGACCGAGCAAGCCCTGTTGTTCAATTGGCTCAGGATTTTTGATTCTGGCCACCAATTCAGTAACAACACTGGACGAGTCTTTATCAAGCTGAGGCTTTGGCGCCATATCGGCCTGATGCACCGTGGCCGACCGAGGTCGATTAGCGTCGTTTTGATTTACCTCGCTTGAACTAGAAGGAGTTTGATCTAAGCTGGGAGCTTGTTTTTCTTCCCCAACCGAAGCATCGCGTGAATCGACCTCCTTAGAGTCAACATTCATGCTTGGGGCTTTTCTAGAAACCGCTGATTCAGCCTGTGTTTTAGTCGGCACAGACTGAGGTTCAGACACTGAAACCTTGCTGGGCTCACGGTCTTTATTTGCTGCCTTGCTTGCAGTAACAGCGGGCTCTGACGTTGGCGCATGGTCTTGCCCAACAGGCTTCGACTTGCTCTGCTCTAGCTCAGCAAATAATGGGTCAACATAGTCCTTTTTTTCTACTGGCTGGGCTTTGCGTTTTTGCAAAACTGAATAGCCAACAATCGCGGCAAATAACAGCGCCCCGACTCCGAAAAATATAAGGTACAAATCCGCCATATTACATTGCCGCCAACTTGGCTGCTTCGGCAACGTCTACCGCAACCAAACGAGACACACCTGGCTCGGCCATGGTCACGCCAACCAATACGTCAGCGACTTCCATGGTGATCTTGTTATGCGTAATAAACAGTAGTTGAGTTTTCTCCCCTAATTGCTTTAAGACACCCGCATAGCGTTCTACGTTGGCATCGTCCATCGGCGCATCAACCTCGTCAAGCACGCAAAACGGCGCAGGATTGAGTTCGAAAAATGCGAACAATAGCGATACCGCAGTTAAGGCTTTCTCACCACCCGAAAGCAGCGCGATGGTACTATTACGCTTGCCCGGAGGCCTTGCCATCACGCCAACACCGGTATCTAGCATGTCGCTGCCGGTAAGTTCTAAATAGGCACTGCCGCCGCCAAAAAGTTTCGGAAAGAAGTCTTTAAAGCCTTCGTTTAACGCATCGAAAGTTTCTTTAAATCGGCTACGTGTTTCTTTATCAATTTTCGCAATCGCGGCTTCGAGCGTTGCCATTGCTTCTGTCAAATCTGCGTGTTGCTTGTCTAGGTATACCTTACGTTCAGAGCACTCTTCGTACTCATCAATAGCCATCAGATTCACAGCGCCAATACGATCAACCTTACGAATCACATCATCTAGGGCATGAGCTACTTGAACGATATCGGCGTCTTCAGGCAACGCCTGTTGCGCAAGCAACATCTCTTCTTCGTTTTTCTGTAGCTCTTCAGAGATGGTATTGCGGCGCACCAATACTTCTTGGCGCCCCATTCGAACTTGTTCAAGACTGTCTCTAACAGTTCGCGATTTTCGATCAAAGCTCAAACGCGCTTGGTCAGCGTTTTGCATTTGGTTCTCAAAACCACTGAGGTCATTTCGCGCCTTAGATAAATCTCGCTCAACTGCTAATCGATTTTCGAGCAAGCCTTGAAGCTGCTCGCGTAAACCCTCGGTTGGGTCTTCGTCTTTTTCAATAATTGCAGCCAGTTCAGCTCGGCGAGCCGCCTGCCCTTCAAGTTGCTGGCTCAAACGAGCAATACTCTCAACTAAGCCAGACAAGCTTGATTGAGACCGCTCTAATTCAATTTGTTTAGCTTGGCGCTCATCACGAGCATGACGTTCTTGCATGCGCGCTTGCTCCAGCGCTTCGGTTAAAGAGCCTCGCTGGTTCGTCAATTCTTGACGGCGTTGATCAAAATTAATCGCCAACTCTTTAGCGTCTTCCATGCGCTTGTGAGCAATACTCACTTCGTCTTTCGCATTGGCCAACTGGTCGCTAAGCTCTTGTTGCTCTAGTAACAACGAATCACGCTGAGCTAACAATTCAACACTTCGCGCTTCGATAGCGCCAAGTTGATTATGTAAGTCGGTGCGCTGATGCGACTTATTGCGAAACTCACTGCGCGCTTGCTCTCGTCCAGACTCTAATGACTTAATCGCGGCTTGGTCACTCTCAGCTTGAGATTGAATCTTCTGTAAATCATGGCTGGCTAAATCAACGCTATCGGTGAGTTTCTCAATTTGAGCCTCACGTTGCAGCACTCCGCCCTCAGCTTTATCAACACCAAACGAAGCCCAATTTGTACCAACCCAACAACCTTCACGGGTCACAATTGATTCATGCGCTGAGAGTTTGTGACGATTCTCTAAGGCTTCGGCTACAGTATCGACCGCATAGACACCTTGAAACCAACCATCAACCTGAACCTCACTAGCTGTGACTTTGTCCGACAAACGGTCAAGCTTCTTAGGTGGTTCATCTACCGGTGCCGAACTTTCATCGACCAACCAAACTCGACCTTCTTTGAAGTCATTTAAATCGGCCGAGAATTGTTCTAGCTTTTGGACTGAAATCGCATTAATTTGACGGCTTAATACCGTATCAACGGCTAACTCCCAACCGCTCTTAACTTGCAGCTTAGACGCAAGGCGCGCATTGTCTTTTATGCCACGCATTTGAAGCCACTTGTTGACCTCTTTATTATCTTCTCCTAGTGCCGCCGCTTGTAGGGCCTTGAGTGAATTGAGCTGCGCCGAGTCATCTTGCAACTTGTGACGCACAAGATTGTATCGCTCTCGACGCTCATCTAACTCTGTTCGCAAGCCAACGATCTTTTGGTCACTATCTTGCAAAGAGGTTTCGAGTTGAGCACATTCCTCATCGATCAAGTCAACCGATTCCTTGAGCTGATTGATCTCTTCGATATTCAGCTTAACGTCAATTTCTTTCAGATTTGCCGCGACTTGGGTACTGCGCGCAGTGAAATGATGAATCTGGCGGTCTTGCTGCTCAATCTTGGCTGACTGAACCTCACGTTCTTTTTCAGGGTCGGCGGCATCTCGGTTGAGCTGCTCCCACTCTTGTTGCCAGGCCTGAAACTCTTCGTTGGCAACCTGAAAAGTTGAATTAGCCATTTCATAGCTTTCGGCTAAAGCCTCGACCATGGGTTCCAGCTCTATTTGCAGCGCCTCGGCTTCGGCTAAACGCGATTGATCCATTTCAAGATGCTGCGAAGCCTCTCGTTCTGAATTCGCTAATCGCTCAAATTCTTCTTGCTGTTGCTGGCGAGTAATTCGCGAATGCTCAATCGATTGTTCCAGTGCAGCAATTTCGCCGCCAATACCGTAGTAATCGGCTTGAATTTTATTAAGTACTTCGGTTAGCTCAACCTGCTCTTGGCGCATCGCCTCTATTTGCGATTCGACATCACGCTGCTCTGAAACCTGACCTTCGAACTCGGTTTGTAAGCGCTCGAGTTCCACGTCTTTTTCTTTAACTTGCTCATGCAGAGCTGACCATTTCATGGTCTTGAGTTGAGTATCTAAAGTACGTTGTTCTTCTTTTAATTTCTTGTAGCGCTCGGCTTCATTTGCCTGTCGCTTTAGGCGGCGTAGCTGAGTCTCTAACTCACCCACGATGTCTTCAACGCGGCTTAAATTATCTCGCGTGTGACGAATACGGTTTTCTGTTTCACGGCGACGCTCTTTGTACTTTGAAATACCAGCGGCTTCTTCGATTAATACCCGTAGATCTTCAGGTTTGGACTCAACGATGCGCCCGACCATACCCTGCTCAATAATTGAATAAGAACGTGGGCCTAAGCCAGTGCCTAGAAAAATATCTTGAATGTCTTTACGACGGCAGCGTGTTTTATTGATGAAATACTTAGAACCACCGTCACGCATAAGTTCACGACGAATAGCGATCTCGCCAAACTTTGCATAAGAACCCGGTGCAGAACCGTCTTTGTTATCAAAAACCAGTTCGACATAGGCGCGGTTAACCGGCTTGCGCGCTGCAGAGCCGTTAAAAATAACGTCCTCCATGCTGTCGCCCCGCAGGGTTTTGGCCGATGACTCGCCCATAACCCAGCGAATCGCGTCAATGACGTTCGATTTACCGCAGCCGTTCGGGCCTACAATGCCAATCAAGTTATTCGGCACTGACACCTTGGTTGTGTCTACAAATGACTTGAAGCCAGAAAGTTTAATGTGTTTTAAGCGCATTAATGGTCCTTAACCATCGCAGGTCTGGCATCTAAGCCATTATTATTTGGCATCTAAGCCATTGATTATAAAGCTACCTGATCTAAGCGAAAGAGCTCAAAACATGACGCAGTATTAATTCCAGCCTGTTGGCCGAATTAACCGCAAAATCACACAATGAAACCCTCTTCTATGGCACTGTTCAAGCATATTGAGAGCCTTGAGCTCACCCATAGTAAGAGCCTTTGGCAATGCCAAAAAACAAGTGTTCAGGTTTTATTAATTTAATCCCCTAGATTAAGTTAAAATCGAGTCAGAGAAAACCATTGATTTGCCCATTTGGGCATTTAATCGCCAGTATCATAGGCTTTTCTAAAACATCAGCCATTTGATTAATTTAAGCTCACATAAAACCTCAATTAAACGAGACTTATGACTAATTATAACGCCCAACTTCCTGCTTCGCTAAGCTTTGCTCAGGTGCAGCAGTTTAAAATTGACGGCTATTTAGTTTTGCCTGCTTTGTTAGATGAAAAAGAAGTAAATACACTGCGCGACTTAAGCCGCGAACATTCGAAAAACAGAGTAGAACCGTATGAGCTAGAAGCTTCTGTTAAGTACCCGGGCGCACCACACGATGAAAATGCAACGGGCGGACAAACGATTCGACGACTACTAATGGCCTACCAGCGCCATCATGACTATGCAGCTCAAGCACAGCGCCCTGAAATAGTTAATGCGGTTAGGCAAATACTCGAATGCGAATCGGTATTGCTAAACCCAAACCATCACAACTGCATTATGACTAAACAGCCTGAATTTAGCTCGGAAACACTGTGGCATCGGGATACGAGATATTGGAACTTTAGCGATAAGTATTTGATCAATGCATGGTTTGCTCTGGGAGATGAACAAGAGCAAAATGGGGCAATGAAAATACTGCCTGGATCGCATCGCTGGGAAGTCAAAGAGCGAGCGCTCGACGAGGCGCAATTTTTGAAGCTCGATCACCCTGATAATCAGTACCGCCTAGCCACTCAGCGTTTAGTTACCTTGAATAAGGGCGATGTATTATTGTTCAGCGCGCACTGTTTTCATGCAGCAGGTAAAAACATCACTGATACAGCAAAATACTCGTTGGTGTTTACCTATCATGGAGACGAAACAAAGCCAATTGCCGGTACACATTCGGCAAGTCAAGCCGAGCTAGAAGTATAAGCGGCTAAAGGTATAAGAAGCTAAGGGCTAAAGCCGGCTTTATTCTACCGATGTTCGACGATCTTTAAACGCCGCAGCCAGAGTGCGTTGGTCCATATATTCCAACTCGCCGCCGACTGGGACCCCGCGAGCAAGCCGCGTGATTTTAACATCATAGGGTGCGAGCATTTGCTGGGTATAGTCAGCCGTAGTCTCACCTTCAGCAGTTATATTTGTCGCAATAACGACTTCTCGAATTTCATTCTCTGCCACCAACGCGTTAAGACGTTTAAAGGCTAGCTTTTCAGGCCCGATCCCTTCGAGTGGTGAGAGCTTGCCCATAAGTACAAAGTATAAACCTTGATAAGCCCCCACTTGTTCTAAGGCTTGAAGGTCTGCTGGCGTCTCGACCACACACAATAAACCTTGATCGCGTTTTGGATTGACGCAAATCTCGCACAGCTCTGTTTCACAAAAGGTATTGCAACGTTGGCAACAAGTAACTCGATCCAGCGCATCGTTCAAAGCATCAGCAATAGCCTTGGCACCCTCTCGATTACGCTCCATCAAGTGAAACGCCATGCGCTGAGCGTTTTTAGGGCCTACCCCAGGCAGAGCTTTAAGCGCGTCCTTGAGTGCCTCAATAGCGGAGGAAGTTGCCATTTGCTAGAACGGCATCTTCATGCCAGGAATGTCTAAACCGCCAGTAAGTCCGGCCATTTTTTCACTCGACGTTTTCTCTACTTTTCGCACCGCGTCATTCATTGCCGCTGCAACCAGGTCTTCTAAAATCTCTTTGTCTTCAATATCGCCAAGCAGCTCGGGGGCAATTTTTACGCTTTTCACGTCATGTCGACAGGTCATCACCAAAGAAACCATGCCACCGCCAGATTCGCCAGTGACCTCAATGTTTGCGAGCTCTTCTTGAGCCTTCTTCATGTTTTCTTGCATGGCCTGCGCCTGCTTCATTATGTTGCCTAAGCCGCCTTTCATCATGATAATTCTCGTACTAATCTAAATTTTGTATGTATTCGCGAACTCTAATCGCTAGAGCTTGCTTAAGTATTTGGTTTGATCGACTCTTCATTAAGAGTAGCGCCAAACTCCGAAATAAACGCTTTGACACCTGGGTCGCTTTTAAACGTTTCTTTAGTTTGTTCAAACTGCTCATGCCCTAAACGGCTCAAACAATCAGCCGGCGTTTCACGATCAGATTCTTCAACATCAAGGGTGACAATGGTGTCTTTGTTGGTAATTGAGCGTACCGCCTCTTGAATTGCCTCAAGACGCTCGGGCCGCAGCAAATGTTCACGACTTGGTGATAGCGATAGCATAATTTTTTCGTCGGACAAGCGCTCGCAGGCACAATTCATTGCCAACTCTTTTGGGAAAGCAGCTAAATTTGTTTGCTCAACTAATTCGCCCCACTCATTATTCCCAGCCAAGGTCACAGCAATAATGCTCGGCTGCCCCGCTGGAGCAGCTTGTGGTGCTGCTGCGGTTTGTGTTGCTGGTGCAGCTTGTGGTGCTGCTGCGGTTTGTGTTGCTGGTGC
Source organism: uncultured Arenicella sp. (assembly GCA_937918955.1). Lineage (GTDB taxonomy): Bacteria > Pseudomonadota > Gammaproteobacteria > Arenicellales > Arenicellaceae > Arenicella. The sequence continues at coordinate 4,767 of CAKZRZ010000007.1, read as the reverse complement.
GGCTTGTGGTGGTGCGGCTTGTGGAGCTGGAGCAACTTGTGGAGCTGGAGCAACTTGTGGAGCTGGAGCTGCTTGCGGTGCTGGAGCAGCTTGTGGTGCTGGTGCGGCTTGTGGTGCTGGAGCGGCTTGTGGTGCTGGAGCGGCTTGTGGAGCTGGAGCGGCTTGTGGAGCTGGAGCGGCTTGTGGTGCTGGTGCGTCACTTGGATCAAACGCCAACATTCTTAGTAAGGCCATCTCAAAGCCAACACGCAAGCTCGGAGCCAATGGAATATCGCGCTTACTTATCAATCCGATCTGATAGAACAACTGTAGCGTTTCAGCAGAGACCTGCCCCGCCACGCGAGTAATTAAAGTATCGTTCGCGTCAGTCGCGGCCAATGAAGCCGGTGCGTGTTGCGCCAAAGAAACATAGTAAAGCTGCATCAGAACATCATCTAATGCTACCGAAAAATCGACCGCAGAGTCAGCCATTTCCGCCACCACTGCCAAAGCTTGATCGACATTCCGTTCGGCCAAAGCGGCTAAAATAGCCTCGGTATGAGCTGACTTAATGGTGCCGAGCATATTTTCAACGTCGTCGTGCTTCACCGCGCCGCCACCTTGCGCAATAGCTTGATCTAGCAAACTTAGACCATCGCGCATACTACCGTCAGCAGCTTTCGCAATTGCATGTAAAGCCGATTGATCAAACTCAATAGCTTCTTTACCTAAGATCTTAACTAACTGATTCTCGACCTGATCAGGCCGCATCGCACGCAGATTAAATTGCAGACAACGCGACAATATAGTAACTGGAAGCTTTTGCGGATCAGTGGTCGCGAAGAGAAATTTTACGTGCTCAGGTGGCTCTTCTAAGGTCTTTAACATCGCGTTAAAGCTGTGCGTAGAAAGCATGTGTACTTCGTCAATTAGAAATACCTTGAACTTACCAGCTGTAGGCGCGTAATGAATGTTTTCTAAGAGCTCACGCGTTTCATCTACTTTAGTGCGCGATGCCGCATCGACCTCGATCAAATCGACATAGCGACCTTCGTCAATCGACACACAAGTGCCACATTCCTGACAAGGCTCAGCACTTGTGCCCTGTTCGCAATTCAAAGACTTAGCAAAAATACGCGCCAGTGTGGTTTTGCCCACACCTCGTGTCCCCGTAAAAAGAAAGGCATGGTGCACTCGGCCTGTATCAAGCGCGTTAGAAAGAGCCTGAACAACATGGCTTTGGCCAACAACTTCCGAGAAGGTCTTGGGGCGCCACTTTCGTGCTAATGCAAGATATGCCATAGATGATTAGTTACCAGTCTGATTCGGTCGATCGCAGAATCGCTCAGAACCCTGAAAGTACAATGAATAAGAACAGAATGGTGAGCGTTAAGCAGAATTATTAGGATCTTATTATCCATTTATGCGCAATGAAAAACCAGTGCATATTTAGGAATGGAGGTTGCTTGAAAGAAGTTAAGGCTGCAGCCCTCAAAACTTCCTAAAATATGGAGACTAATTAGGGTACGAGCTTCTACTAGAATTCCATTCTTTGAATACTGAATGACACATGCGGAGCTATAGTACGAAACTGAAACAACCTTGAGCCTTTTAGAAAACCTAGTTTTCTAAAAGTTAAAAGAACACAGCCTTGAGCTTTAAGAAAATCCCGTTTTCTTAAACTTAAAAAGCACAGCCTTGAGCCCAAGCACGTAAAGGCGCGCGCAAAATAAAAAAAGTGGTGGCTAACCTGATCACAGCACCCGAATCAGCTGCTGCGGCTGCTCCCTTCCGGGCCTGACCGGGTTCACAACCTATCGCCACTGTGGAGACTAACCACCACCGAGGCGCGATTATAACTAAGCAACCTTGATACGCCTATAGCTAGTGATAATTTTTTAAAAAATAGTTGAGACCGTTTTTTATATCAAAGTTTGCACCCGCTTTACCAAATTCTAGAGCGCTTTTGGTTTATTATTAATCTCTAATAATTCAGCTTATTCGAACGATGTCTTTGACGGCTTCGATAAACTTACAATCTCGGGCCTCTAAGGCAAATAACAGGAATATGAGCCGTAACTCAAACGTCTATCAAGTTAGCCAACTTACCGACGAGATGCGTCGTTTAATGGAAGTCAGCTACCCAGAGATCTGGATCGAAGGAGAGCTCTCATCATTGAGCACGCCAGCGTCTGGGCATCTCTATTTCAGTCTGAAAGACGAGCGTTCGCAGTTGCGGTGCGCGATGTTCAAAGGCCGCGCCAGCATTAGCCGTTATCGCCCAAAAGCGGGCGACCTAGTTCGAGTTAGGGCAAAAATTTCAGTCTATAGTGCGCGGGGCGATCTTCAGTGTATTGTTCAACACATTGAGGAGGCCGGTGAAGGTCTATTGCAGCGACGTTTTGAAGAGCTCAAAACCAGTTTGAATCAACAAGGACTGTTTGACCAGACTCGCAAAAAAACTATACCTACATTTGCCAAACACATTGGCATTGTGACTTCGCCATCTGGTGCAGCAGTACGCGACATCGTCAGTACGCTAAAGCGTCGGTGTCCCGGTATTCCGGTCACCATTTACCCCGCCGTAGTTCAGGGCGACAGCGCTGCAAACTCTATTATTCAAGCGATGCGAGACGCAGTTCAGCATCAACAATGTGATGTTTTGCTACTCAGTCGCGGCGGCGGCTCACTCGAGGACCTGTGGTGCTTTAACCATGAGCAAGTGGCACATGAGATCTACAATTACCCTATCCCCATTGTCAGCGGTGTTGGTCACGAAGTAGACGTTACGATCGCCGACTTAGTTGCTGACTTGCGAGCGCCAACACCAACCGCGGCAGCCGAACTAGTTAGCCCAAATACAGAACAGTTAATTAACCAACTTGCGAGTTTAACCTTTCGCTTGCCTCGTAGCTTTGAGCGCTTGATTCAGCGTCGCGCTCAACAAGTTGATTTTGCTGGTCGCCAACTGGTTCACCCAAGACAACAATTGGAACGCAATCGAAACAAAGTGGAACAAGCTTCGAATCGTTTGCAGTCGCTTATGTCTTCGAGGCTAAAGCAACCAAAATTGGCGTCGGACAACTTAAGCAAACGCCTGATCTATCAAAACCCTAATAAGCTACTTGGAACTAAGACAAGCGACATCTCTACAATGAGCCAGCGTTTGCATAAAGCAACACAAACTAAGCTTGCGCTCAGCAAGCGTTCGACCGAACACATAGCGAGCCAGCTGCACCTCGTAAGCCCATTAGCAACGCTAGACCGAGGTTTTGCCATTGCCCGTGATAGCACGAATGCCATTGTTAGAAGTACTCTTCAAGTTGACAAGGACGACACCATAGATCTTCAGTTGAGCGACGGCAAATTAGCATGCAAAGTAGTAGAGGCTGAAAAGTGAAACGCTTTACTCGGTACTTATTGCTTTTTTCTCTTTTGGCTTTTCAAGCAGTTAGCGCCAATCAAGATGACGTGGCTAGTGAAGAAACGTTTAACTTCCCCGGAGGAATAATCGAGCTCGAACTTGAGAAACAATCTGACCAAATTCCGGATATCAAGTTCGGCTTGGCCAACCCAGTAATTATTGAATACAAAGATTACTGGCGCGTTCTAATAGGCATCGGGTTAGACATACTGCCCGGTGAGTACGTGATGTACTATAAGCCCAATTATGACGGCGCTTCCGGAGAATATAAAAGCCTATTGGTACGCCAAAAAGTCTATCCCTTTACCAAATACCAAGCGAGTCAAGCTAAAGAACTGCGGCGCGCGTATCGAACGCATGACTCGTTTAGCGACCTAGATTACGAAAACACTCAACAGCCCTCTTTGCCTTTGAGCATGCCTGTGAAGGGAATATGGTCCGAGAACTTCGGTCACATTTTGTTTAACGATAAGACATCTAGCATGCTGACACCAAATGCTCTAGTACTGCAAAGTTCAGAAGAAACGGTGATAAGGTCGCCGCAAAACGCAATTGTGTCAAAAGTTCGAACAGACCAAACAGGCATATCAGAGCTGGTTCTTGATCACGGGCGTGGACTGTTTAGCATACTTTCCGGGGTCAGTGATTTAACTGTGGAAACTGGCAATGGGATTGTCGCTGGGGCGGTCTTAGGCAGACTCAAAGGCGATGATAAACCGACTATCAGGCAGGCTCCTGCTGAGCCGCCACAACTAATTTGGCAGACGGTGGTAAATGGCGCCTATGTGAACCCAATCATATTAAGCCAACTGAAACCTTAAACACTCGGTAGTAGAACTAATGCTGAAGCACTTTTTAAATGTTAAAAACGTTGATTATGCTGTCCGCTTATTCAGCGATCGAAGATTGCGTTGGGGTATAGGGATTGCCGCTTTATTAAGCCTGTTGATATCGAACGTCAGCGCTCTCGCGCAACCTTACGAGAAGTCTACGCTTAGCAACAAGAATATTCACTTTGATGCTGTAAGTATTGAAAGTCAGAATATTCATTTCGCGTTCTCTGGCAATCCTGATAAACCTGGTGTGCTATTTGTTCATGGCACACCAGGCGGCTGGGATGCTTTTGAAGGCTATCTTGCCAGCGCCCAACTTAGGCAAGACTTCTTTTTGGTATCCGTCGACCGCCCTGGCTGGGGGAAGTCATTAATGAACCCGAAAAAAATTGACGGTAATTTTGAATTACAAGCCAAAGCTATCAAAGCAGTACTTGATAGATACCCAGGAAAAAAATGGACGATTATTGGTCATTCTCTTGGCGCCTCAATTGCACCAAAGGTCGCATTGTACGCTCCTGAATCGGTTGA
>CAKZRZ010000006.1 GCA_937918955.1 uncultured Arenicella sp. | reverse complement strand
GCAATTGAGTTAAGGCCTGATGCGGTTGACTCGTCACCTAGAGCAACTGAACTATCGCCACTTGCTTCAGCGTCTGAACCGAGCGCGGTCGATGCTTCACCACTGGCCACTGTGCCCTCACCCAATGCTGTTGCATCATCAGTTGCTTGCGAACCATCACCAATTGCAACGCTGAGGTCACCACCAGCATCTGAATCATCACCAATTGCGACCGCGCTGGTACCGTCGGCTTGCGCACCTGCACCGTTTGAATCTCCATCGCCGCCGATGGCTACTGACCCAGCCGCTGTCGCGTCTGTATCTTCACCAATTGAAACGCTAAAATCACCCGTCGCTTGTGAATTTTCACCTAATGCAACTGCAGAAGTGCCATCGGCATTTGCATTCGTACCTTGTGCGATTGCATCAACACCTGAAGCATTCGCATTCTCGCCAATCGCTTGTGAGCCTTCGGCACTCGCTACTGATGTATCGCCAATAGCAACGGCGCTGTCGGCAGACGCTTCAGCATCAGAACCGACTGCGGTCGACGCTGCACCGCTCGCTACTGTGCCTTCACCCAGTGCTGTTGCGTCATCATCAGTTGCTTGCGAACCATCACCAATAGCAACGCTGAAGTCACCATCAGCATCTGAATCATCGCCAATTGCAACCCCGCTTGCCCCATCGGCCTGTGCACCTGCACCGTTTGAATCTCCATCGCCGCCGATGGCTACTGAACCGGCTGCTGTCGCGTCTGTATCTTCACCAATCGAAACGCTGAAATCGCCCGTCGCTTGCGAGTTTTCACCCAGTGCGACTGCAGAAGTACCATCTGCATTTGCATTAGTACCTTGTGCGATTGAATCAACACCTGAAGCATTAGCATTCTCACCAATCGCTTGTGAGCCTTCGGCACTTGCGACAGATGAATCACCAATGGCAATTGAATTAACACCTGACGCGGTTGACTCATCGCCAATAGCGACCGCACTATCGGCTGACGCTTCAGCGTCTGAACCGAGCGCGGTCGACGCTTCACCACTGGCTTCTGTGCCTTCACCGAGTGCTGTTGCGTCATCATCAGTTGCTTGAGCACCATCACCTATCGCAACACTAAGATCACCATCAGCATCGGAGTCATCACCAATGGCGACCGCGCTAACGCCATCGGCCTGCGCACCGGCACCGTTTGAATCTCCATCGCCGCCTATTGCTACTGAACCAGCGGCAGTCGCGTCTGTATCTTCACCAACTGAAACGCTGAAATCGCCCGTTGCTTGCGAATTTTCACCTAAAGCGACAGCAGAGGTACCCGCGGCATTTGCATTAGTACCTTGTGCGATTGAGTCAACACCTGAAGCATTAGCATTCTCGCCAATCGCTTGTGAGCCCTCGGCACTTGCTACTGATGAATCACCAATAGCAATTGAGTTAATACCCGATGCAGTTGCCTCATCACCAATAGCAACAGCGCTGTCGCCAGACGCTTCAGTGTCAGAACCAATTGCAGTCGATGCAACGCCGCTCGCTATTGAGCCTTCGCCCAGTGCGGTCGAGTCCTCACCAGTTGCTTGCGACCCATCACCTATCGCAACACTAAGATCGCCATCAGCATCGGAATCATCACCAATTGCGATTGCCCCGGACCCGTCAGCCTGTGCACCGGCACCGTTTGAATCTCCATCTCCGCCGATGGCTACTGAACCAGCGGCTGTTGCATCCGTATCTTCACCAATTGAAACGCTAAAACCACCCGTCGCTTGGGAATTTTCACCTAGTGCGACTGCGGAAGTACCATCTGCATTTGCATTAGTACCTTGTGCGATTGAATCAACACCTGAAGCATTCGCATTCTCACCAATCGCTTGCGAACCTTCGGCACTTGCTGCTGATGTATCACCAATGGCAATTGAATTAACACCCGATGCATTAGACTCATCGCCAATAGCAACCGCACTGTCGGCAGTCGCTTCTGCATCAGAACCGACTGCGGTCGAAGTAGCGCCGCTGGCCGCTGTACCTTCGCCCAGAGCAGTCGAGTCTTCACCAGTCGCTTGCGAGTCATCACCTACAGCAACGCTAAGGTCACCATCAGCATCCGAATCATCGCCAATTGCAACTGCGCTGACTCCATTCGCAGTTGTACCATCACCAACAGCAACTGCACCGTCTCCTGCTGAATTTGCTGAGTCCCCAACGGCTACCGATTCATCACCTGCAGCATCTGATCCATTTCCTATAGCCGTTGCTCCCTCACCTTGTGAATCTGCGGCTTCTCCCACCGCTACGGATCCACCACCACTAGCGTTACTTCCATTGCCGATAGCTATATCTGTCGCATTTGCGGTTGTTGCGTTAGTACCTGATCCAGCGCCACCAATATTTCCACCACCAATCGCTACGCCGCTCGATGCGCCTGAGCCTGAATTACCAACAGTAATTGCGCCACCTTCGGCGGTTAGTGTGTTAGCAGCATTAACGTTTCCTGTTGTACTATCATTAGCGTTGCCATCAACATCTAAATCTCCAGCAACTGTGGAACTACACAAAGGCGCACTCGATTGTTGACGATCAAGCACCAATGCAGCTCTCTCATCATCTAACACTTGATTATTCATGGTAATAGCGGCTATTTCGGCAGCTAAAGCGACACCATTTGCAGTATTGGCTGCAACTTGAAGCCCGATGGCAGCAACCTCACCAGGGCAAGTTACTACTACAGCTCCTACCCCGGCTCCTACGCAAGCTGCCGCTCCGACGCCCTCTAATACCTGGCCTGCAACGTCGGCTGCTAGCGCAACACCACTGGCTGTTAGGGCGGCTATCTCAGCATCTAGAATAGTCTGGGACTGATCAATAATGCCTTGAGTATTGTTAAAAATTCTGTCATCAAAATCATCTTGGCATTCGACAGATGATTGAGCGAAAGCACCTTGACTTGAAACAATTAAACTTGTTACAAAAATGATACTTATAATACGATTGGATTTCATTTTTTACCTTAAATATAGATGCTCAGTTAAATAAGCATTTTTAATAAAAATATTTGCAACTGGCTCTCAGTGACTAAGACCAGAGGTGCAGTGGCCTGAGGTTTTCTTCTAAAGAAGAGTTTTAATTTTGAGTTAAGTCTATTTCAGAAACGGCTGACTTCTTGGCTTGCTGAATAAGGACATCATTCCTATGAACTAATATTTTGCTCAACTTATCCTGAAACGTTTTGGAAGTTTGGTTTCTCTGCCCTGAATGCTTCAATGATATTTGAGAGTAGCGCTTCCCTAAATCACTCGTAAAAAAATCAACGACCTGTTGCAGTTCACTCTGTGAAAATTGACTTTCGAGCTCATCTACTTGTGTATTGCGCAAACTGCTCAAACTGGCATTCAAATCTTCAAAAAGTTGGGTAACGGGCACCTTTAGAGATTCTGAATACTCTTTGGATAGAGCGCGGCCAGATTCATCACTAAGGTTAAACGGTTCAATCAACTTGCTTGCGGCCAATACTCGCTGCTCTACAAGATTCGTTACGACTGCAGAGTCGTAATCAGGCACTTTGGCAACTAGATTTGCCTCTATGAGTTTGCGCGTGGAGGTTTTATCCTTAGAATCAGCCGCGTAGCCATTGGAATACAGAGATAAGGCCAAAAGAGGCAGACAAAACCAAGAGCTTTTGATTAGTTTGTTTATTTTGTTCCCCTTCGAACAATACTGAACAAACCTCAACATTACTCCCAGTAACCCTTGGGCTTTAGTGTCTGCAGGCAGAGCTAGCCTGTAAATAAAACTACTCATCAAAATTACCCCTAAAATAGTAATCGATTTCTCGATATTAATTGCATGGTGTATCGAATCAACATTCGGGACACCTTCAACAATTGATTGAAAGGTGCACAACACACCTCACCAACCTAAATAATCATGAGCTCAAATTACTTTTCTAAAGCGGTCTATATAATTTAGACACTCATTTGAGCACGAGGGGGAAGATATCAACCGCTTCCATGCAGTAAAATTGGACTAAAGTCCTTTTGTTAAAAAATGATAAATATTAAGAGACAAGAATAGTCCTCAATGTCCATAAAAAGGGCAGAATAGGAGGGTTGGAGTGAACTTTTATCGAAAAAATTTAGTTATCGAGTTTTTGCTGTTCCGCAATTATTTTTTCGAGAGCGGGGAAGATTTTATTGAAGTCGAAGCCAAATATTCCGTTATCAATCCCCACCTCATTGAGTGCTAAAGCAGTCTTCAGGCCTATTACACCGTCAATTTGGCCGACATCGTAACCGATAATAGACAACATTCGTTGTACGCCGGCGACCTGAGTCCTAAATTGATTTTCATAGTTCCGTTTGGTATGAAAAATCTCTACCTTATTACTATTCCGCCAGTTTTTATCAACTTGATTAAACGAGATCGCAACTTCACCTTCGCGGCATTCGTTACCATTAGGAATTCGAAAATCTGAAAGCTTTACGCAGAGTGGCTTTTCTTCACCCCAACTGAAAGCATCATCGGGCATGGTCGAACGAGGGTTTGACTCGGCGTGTACGAAATAGCTGCCTTTCAAAAATGCCACATCCACTGGCACTTCGCACATACCAGGATAAATTCGCCACCAACCTTCTGT
>CAKZRZ010000005.1 GCA_937918955.1 uncultured Arenicella sp. | reverse complement strand
TTCTGCGTGCCTATAAACCGGTCTATGTAGATGGAAATCAGTACAAGCAAGGACAAATCATTAGTCTGCAATCAACGCTTACGAATATTACGATTGGTGAAGGAGGATGGCTGGTCACGGTTGAGCTATTTACTCCATAGTGGTTACCTTGATAATGATAGCGGTATATTCCAATCAGTTTCTCGCAAGAAAGGAGTCTGACAATGTCTACTATCAGTCTTGATGCGGATCAGGCACGTTCGACGGCGGCTACCTTCGATAGCAATCGGGCTAGTATTGAAAGCTCACTCAATTCGATGATGAGTTCGGTAAGCCAACTATCGGCAACGTGGCAAGGTCAGAGTCGGCAGCGATTTGAGAGTCAATGGGGGCAGTGGACATCGCGGTTGCGCGTGATGATGGAGGAACTGCAAGGTTTAGCCAATGGCTTACGCCGTGAGGCTGACGAGTTTGAGGCAGCTGGCCGGTCATTCGATGCCAGTACATAGCAGGTAGATGTGGCGGAACGAGGGTACTTCCGTTCAACTTCTCACGCTGCCCTACTTTGGGATACCTGTGCAAACGTCACCAACTTAATTGTGATACTACCGACTTTCGTACCTTCTCGGTCAATTTCCATAGTGGCTCTCGCGGTGTAATGCGCCGTGGTAGCGATACATTCTGGTGGGCTTATTTAGTAAGGAGGACGTTGTACTATGCCCATGATTAGTCTTGATACGGATCAAGCACGTTCGACAGCAGCTACCTTCGATAGCAGCCGAGCCAGTATTGAAAGCTCGCTCAATTCGATGATGAGTTCGGTGAGCCAAGTATTGGCAACGTGGCAAGGTCAGAGTCGGCAGCAATTTGAAGGTCAATGGGAGCAGTGGACATCGCGGTTGCGCGTGATAATGGAGGAATTGCAAGGTTTAGCCAATGGCTTACGCCGTGAGGCTGACGAGTTTGAGTCAGTTGACCGGTCATTCATTGCCAGTCCATAGCAGGTAAATGTGGCGAAGTGAGGGTACTTCCTCCCGTCTCTCACTTCGCCACATTTCGAAGGTCAAGTAAACGACTATCACGCTATACATCAATAGCTGGTTTCGTTCAACTTCTCACTTCGCTACATATCGGGAGTACTCGTGCAAGCGTCACCAACTCAACCGCGATTTAATCGACCTCCTCGCATTATACGTCAACTTCCACGAGATGAAATAGAGATTCCGGCTCCGCCTCAGCCGCCGAATGCAGTGATGGCACAGTCGTTAGCGATGGTCATTCTACCAACGCTGACCGGTGTATTTTACCTCATAGTGGTCATTGCTCGTGGTAGTCAAGACGGTAGTCTGTGGTTTTCACTGCCTATTATTCTGATTTCGTTCGTGAGTGCTGGTGTTGGTTTGCGGAACTACCGTGAGCAGCAGCGTCGTCTTGCGGAAGAAAAGCAAAAGTACAACGATAATTGTAGTGAAGCAGTTAAGCGGATTAAATCACGATTGAAAGATCTGACAGAAAAGCAAAAAACAATTTATGACCATAATTTTCCTAGCCCCGAAAAGGTTATCGGCATTGTGAAATTGGATAGCTTTGATACCCTTCCTGAACAGCGCCTTTGGGAACGTCGTATTGATGATGACGATTTTCTGCATTTACGAATTGGACTTGGGAATTTGCCAACCTCGCTAAAAATAAAGGCACCAAAAGTAAATGAGTTTCAGTTTTCAGACCAATTACGTGAAATTATTGAGCTTGTCGACCAATACTCGACTGTGAAGAACGTGCCTATCGTGCTGCCATTGCCACGTGTTGGTAGTGTCGGCGTATCAGCACACAGTGACCAGCAACGAATTCAATTTGTGTACTGGTTGATTTGGCAAATTGCTGTGCATCATGCACCGCAAGATGTACGTTTGGCCGCTTTCTGGAAGTGCACCGATGATCTTAATTGGTCGTGGTTGCGCTGGTTGCCGCATACGAGATCGTTTGATGATGAGTCGTACCGTTTGCTTGCTCGTTATGATGGCGATCCTGAAGACTTGAAGCAGGTAGCTGCAGTGCTGCAACGTGAGTTACAGCAGCGACTTGAATACGGTTTGCAACATCAAACTCGCATCGTTGTCGTGTTCGATCGGTATGAAGAGTTTGCTACTCAATTTGAGATATTGAACGCTATTATCGAAAATGGCCCAAAGGCAGGAATATTCTCAATCTGTTTAGTGCCAGAAGCTCGTCTCACTCCTTCGGTGGCCGGCAGTTATATCGATCTTGACAAGAAGTGTCTCGCTATAGCCGGTGAGAATGGAGGAGAAACTCACTTTGCTATTGACAAGTTAGGAGACGCTTCCAAGTGTGATGCATTGGCTCGTAAACTTGCTTCTCTTAGTGATCAGATGAAAGTTGCTAGTAGAGAGTTGCCGCGTTCAGTTCGGTTTTCTGAGCTACTAAAATTGGGTGATTTACAGCAGTTCGATCCAAAGAAGGTATGGCAGGACCCGCCAGATGATAAGAGCTGGAACAAGGTCGAAGTAGGTTTGGCTAGTCCAGACGAACCGTTATATATCGATCTGAATGAGGGTATCCATGGCGTGCATGGCATTATTGCGGGCACTACTGGTTCAGGGAAAAGTGAGTTCATGCTCACGTTTCTCATGGCGCTGGCAGTTCGTCATAGCCCTGATCGGTTGAATCTATTGTTAATTGACTTCAAAGGTGGTGCGACCTTTAAAGATATTGCTAATCTCCCGCACACGGTGGGCATGGTGACCGATCTAAGCGGAAATGAAGCTGAGCGGGCACTAATCGCTATCAACAGTGAACTCGATCGGCGCAAGCGCCGCTTGCAAGAGGTGGGAGCAACCAATATTCGTGAGTATCGTCGGTTACAACAGCGTCATCCATCGTGGAAGTCTATCCCCAATTTGATGATTGCCATCGATGAATTTGATGAAATGATGCGCGATTTCCCTTATTTTGGTGAGGAACTAGTTCGGGTAGCAAAACAGGGTCGTAGTTTGGGCGTGCATCTCCTGTTTGCTACCCAGCAGCCATCAGCGGTGAAAGAGGGTCTTACACGTAATCTTACCTACCGTATCGCCTTGCGTGTTACCTCGCCTGATGATAGTAAGACGTTGTTAGGAATCTCTGATGCTGCCTATCTGACGACCGCGACGCCCGGTCGCGGGTTTTTCCGAGTTAATAAAGACGTTCGCATGTTTCAATCAGCTCGTATTACGTTGCCATATATTTTGCACAATAACGAACTAATTGAAGTTGATGCAACTGGTCGATATCGTGTATCTGATCAATTCGTTGAGCGTTTCGTAAATGATCTTGCCGGGCAATTAAACCAAGCTGTGGATCAAGTGAAGTTACGGCAATTGGTGAACTATCGTTTTCGGGAACTGACACATCGTGACCTCAGTGAGCAAGACTGGCAGCGTTTCTTCGATCGATTGTTGCAAGCACGTGATCCAAAAGAGTTGCGTATAGCGGCTCGTGCCTTAATTGATCTGATGCAGCGTGATGCTGATACTGAGTTGGTTCTGATCACAAAGGGAATGCAACGAGTCTACCCGGCCTCCTACGCTGCGGAAAACTATCGTGTTTGGTTAGAACCACTACCTGCTCTGCTGCCGCTTGGTCAGTTACAACGTGAAGGATCGGTGAAGGTGCCAATTGGCTTGCTTGATTATCCCGAGCAAGCTAAACAGCAACCGTTGTCATATGACCCATTTGGTGCCAATAGTAACGTGCTAGTGGTTGGTGCTGCTCGTTCTGGTAAGACCACTGCGCTTCGCACGCTTATGTTGTCATTAGCATCTGCCTATAGTCCAGAGCAGCTTTGGATATATGTCATTGATCAGACAGGGCTTGGCTGTGGGCTTAAAGGTGTTGATAATGAATCGTTGCCGCATCTAGCTGATGCATTCTCGTTTCAAGATGATATGCGGCTAGAGCGGCTGATCGTTGAATTAGAAGCAATTGTCGATGAACGACGTTCGTTGTTCCGTAATGTTAGAGTGGACAATCTAGATGCGTACCGGCAATTGTGCCATGATAACCCGATACCGATTATTTTACTTGTCATTGATGAAGTGAGTGGGTTGTCAGAAGAATACACCAACGCGCTAGTAGACCTCTTGCGTGAAGCTCGTCCGTATGGGGTGGTAGCGGCTGTGAGTGGTGGCACACACAAAGAGGTGCGTCTGTGGTTGAATGTGTGTGAATTGCGCCTTGTTCTCCGCCTTAGCAACAATGAAGACTCGGAAGTATTACTTGGCAAGAAAGTTGCTGCCACAATTCCGGCTAATCTGCCCGGTCGCGGTTTTATGCATGAGCCGGGAGGGTTAGTCGAGGTACAGATGGCCTTGCCGGTACTAGAAAATGTGCAATTGGTATCCGATGCTGAGACATTCGTTGATCTGCTCGCTGAAGCGCGGAAATTGGTCAAGGATATTAGGCAGCAGTATGCTGGCATGATGGTTCCCAACCCGCTTCGTTTACCGCCCGACTACTTAAGGTACAGTGATTTGCAACTTCTACTCAGTAAGACGCAGTCGGACGATGGTATTCAGATACCTTTTGCGCTATCAACCCGTGAATTACAGCCGGTATGGTTCGATCTCCACGATTTGCGCGAGATGCCAACACTCATTGCTGGTGGGCCGCGCAGTGGCAAGTCTACTGCTGCGCGCACGCTGCTGACGGCAATCGCTGCGCGCTCCCAACCCGAAGATACGCAGTTTGTACTGATTGACTATCGCCGTGAGACACTTGCACCTTTCGTGGGTAGCGATTTTGTGAAGCGATGGCAAATACAGGTGGCCGATCCCGTGCCTTTTATGCCACAAGACCCTGCGAATTGGAAGGGTACACCTGAGGAAATAGCAATGGCAGTCTGGGAGGGTCACGTCGCTGGTCTATGCATAGAGCTTTGGAAGGAGCTACGTGATCGGGCGGTAAGCCAGCGTAAGTTGCCACGTCTGATCCTTGTGATCAATGATTTCGATTTGCTTAAAGATGATAATAATCTTATGAACTATCTCGCTCGGCTGGCATCCTACGTTATGAGAGATGTGGGTTTTCATATGATTTTGGTTGGAACCGATTTCCCAACGAATTCGCTAACGAGAGTTTTGTCGGTGCAACGGTGTGCATTATACCTTGGTAAGCCGAGCGATCCGAGCAGTGACAATCCAAACTTAGCCAATATCGGTGTGAAATGGTCAAAACGCTGGGCGAAAGCGCCATTTCCACCCGGACGAGGTTTACTACGCTTACCGGATAAACAGGCGATGGTTCAGGTGGGATACCCGTCTAACGAGGACATAAAACATTATGTTCATCGCAAGGATACTCTGGTAGAAAGATAAAACGATGACCTAACGGGGCGGCAACTGAAAATAAGCAGTTTGCCCGATTGAGTGGGTAATGTGAGGAGAAGCTACTATGAGTGATTATCAACTTTGGCGTTACCTAGAGCAGGTTGCTGAGTTGCGTCATGGTTGGTGGTATACGATTGCAACTCTGCCAGCGTTGGTTGTGGCGATTGGCGCGTATTTCTTGATGATCTTGGCAGTGCGTCGGCAGAAGAATTTGATAGTTGCTGGCTTGTGGATGCTCTTTGCCGGTCTGCCAGCCGTTATCATCGGGCCATCAATTTACATCAGCTTTAATCTTGGTGCGACGGCGGCGCAAATCGGGTTTGCACCGAAAACGGAACAGGATATCTCACGTACACAAGCGGTGCAACTGAGTGCTGCACTTGATCAAGTCGCCACGATGGGTATGGTCGGCGCTGCTTTGGTTGTTGTAGTGATGGTAACAGCCGTCATTCTTGGTGGTTATGCACCCCAAATTACCCGCACCATCTCTACAGCAGTTGAGATGGTGTCGCGGACAGTATTAGGTCGTAGTCAGGCAGAACGCAAGATCAATTCAAGATATGGAACATTGAGGGTTGAACGTAGTGCTAATCCGGGCATAGAGCGGGCTGTGATGGAAGGATTACTGATTGGGAAGCGAGACGCTGATCTGGTATTTACCGATCCGCTAGTATCGCGTCGCCATGCTCGTATCAAGATATTAGCGGAGCGGGTGTTCATAGTGGACTTAGGTAGTACGAACGGTACGTATGTCAAACGAAATGGTAGTGTGGTGAACGTGAACAAGAATGGTGGTGTCGAGCTTGAGCCGAATGATGAGATATACCTCGGCCCACCTGATGAAGTAGACTCTGTAATGATACGGTATATTCGTGACCAGTAGCGATTGAGGGGCGTAGGTGAAACACCATGAAAAGCCAATCTTTGATACACCGATTTGCTTGGTTGAGCGTAGTAATCAGCCTAGGCGTTGGGCTGATGATGGCAAGTGTGACCTCTGCGCAAAGTGTCGTGTGTCCTGATTCCGGTCTAAATGTGTTAGCAACGAGACAGGCTGGGCGAACAATCTCAATTCAGTTTAGCGTATGCAATCAAAACCGCGTCCCGTTTGTAGCGTTGTCTAAAAGTGCAGTGCGCGTCCTCGAGGATGATCGGGTAGTGACCACATTCGATTTCCAATCAATTGCTTCAGATGAACGCACACCAGTACAAGATGTCCCTTTGGTCGACGGTACGGTTGTTCCATTAGATGCCATCGGTGCCAGTATTGGCATCGTTTTCGATGCAACGCGGTTGATCAATGGCAGCGGTTCAGACGCACGTGATCATCTGAGTGCCGGACGAGCAGCAATTGAGGCGTTCTTATTGCAACCCGGTAATCCGCCACCGCCGCGCACGGCAGCGCCTCGGAATCCTGAACGGGTTGGTCTGTTCATTCCGGCTGATCAGCCGGGGCAATCGTTCCGTCCGAATGATTTGCCCGATTTCACCATTGATCGCTATCTTGTCATCAACACGTTGCGTATTGGGCTGCCTCAACGGCAGGGTAAGACAAATCTGTTTGCTGCTGTGCAGACTGCAGTGGAAGCGACAGCCCGTGATGCTAAACAGCATGGCGGGAAAGCAATTGTCCTTGTGGTAAGTGATGGGGGTGACGCTTTGACAGGTGAAGCATTTAATAGCTTAGTCGCGCAAGCTGCTCAGCAGAATGTGACGGTAGTGACTTTCGGCGTCGGTACTGATCGTGCATTGGAGAAGAATGGGTTCCGATTGCAGCAGTTGGCTGAGGCTACTGGCGGACGTTACTATAGTCGCCCGACAGAAAACGATGCAAGCGATGCATTTATACGATTCGTCAAGCCGCAACCGGTTGCGTTATATACTATCGCTTACGAAACTAAAGTGATCGATGATGGCAAAGAGCATCGGTTAGCAATTGAGGTAGCAACTGCTGAGGGGAGCTTCTCGTATTCGATACCGATTAGCTTGGTCAACACTAGCTCTGGTAGCCTCTTATCAATATGGGATGTGTTGCTTCGCCAATACTTCCTCTTCGCAATACCTCTGCTCGTTTTGCTAACAGGGATGGTAGTGGCTATCATGGCAAAACCCCGTCCTAGTGTTGGACAAGCAAGAACAGAAGTAAAAAATTCACGGTCATAAAGTGTTGTATGCGGCCGTATCAATACACGACCATACTGCTCAAGGTGAGCATGGTCGTCGGTATGGCAGCGAATGTTTCGAGGTGGTCAGGAAATAAAGGTGATACCAGATAATGGAGGAACGATATGAAAGTAGATCTTCCGCAACGTTATCGCGATCCCGAAGCTGTTGGAAAAGGACTCTCTGGTACGGTATACCGCGCGTATGATACGAAGACGAAACGTCAAGTAGCTATCAAGGTGTTCAGTGGTACACGAGACAGCACTGTTTGGCATTATTTCTCCAACGAGGCGTCAGTGTTGCGAAGGATTACTGAGCATCGAGGACATCCGAATATTGTGGAGTATGTTGAGAGCAATTTTGCGCGCAATCCGTACTATATCACCACCTGCTTTGTTGATGGAAAGAGTCTAGATAAGCACATAGACGGTCAGCCACAACCAGCATGGTTTGTTGTGTCAGTTGTAGAGCAGATCGCAAGTGCACTCGACTACCTCCACGATGGTCATCCTACGCTTAGTCCAATCGTGCATCGAGATGTTAAGCCACAGAACATCTTGATTGACAACACATATCGTGCGGTGCTGATTGATTTTAGCATCGCGAGCCACCAAGGCTTCGCAGTAAAGGAAGAGAAGACCCTTGGTACGCCTGCTTATATGGCGCCAGAGCAGTATCTTGGTCACGAAGTCCCCGCTTCTGACCAATTTGCTTTGGCAGCGGTGGCGTTTCAAATGCTGACCGGTAAGCCACCGTTAAATAACCAGACTAAAAAGGCGACCAAGCAGCAAGAGCGATGGAAAGAGGGTGACTACAGCGATATCAAACGGTTACTCGGCAATCGTCGTCCGCAGACGACGAAGGTATTGATTAAAGCGTTGCAAGTGCAGCCAGAGCAGCGGTATGAAACGTGTGAAGAGTTTGCTAATCAGCTACGGCAGGCCCTACAGGCTGATGGCGAAAGTGTTGATAGACCAAAATCTGCTGCGGTGCCAAACCCAACCAAGCGTGGTGATTCGCAAATAGCTTGGGCGATATTTGTTCTAGTAATGGTGCTTGCCGCTGCAATACTGCTCGTTGGACTATGGGGAAATAGGCGTGTGTCAGAAGCCCTTGCAGTAAGTGGAACAGGAGAAGTAAAGGCACCAACGTCGACTCTTGTACCAAGTGTTTCTGGTAATCAAACCTTACTTCTTGCAGGAGCAAATCCAACGGCAACATTAACATCGCAGATTGTCGCCTTGCCAGTACCTACTGCTACTCTTCAGACTTCTGCTCAATTAATCGTGTTGGTTGAGCAGCGTGAACCGCTGCGCGAAGCACCTTCTACCGATGCAAAGATTTTAACTTGGATGCCGCCGCAGACAGAGGTTGAGCACACCGGTCGCGAGCAAGTGGTGAATGCAAGACTTACATGGTACGAAGTAAAGTATCAGAACCTGATCGGTTGGTGCCGGAGCATCTATTGCCGCCCAAAGTAATGAGGTAGCGTATGGGGTTCAGCACGAAAACGGTCGATATTGATATCCGAACGGATTGCGGTCGCCAGCGAGAAAATAATCAAGACTCGGTTGGTCGCGCCGATCAGTATAAACAAGTTGAACGCGATCTACGCGAACGCTACGGCCGCCTGTACATCGTCGCTGACGGCGTGGGCGGTAATGATGATGGCGCCGATGCGAGTCGTATGGTAGTGGATAATCTCATTGAACGGTTTTACAAAGATAGTGATCTCCCTGAAGATCCCGAAAGCCGCTTAGTTGAAGCGATTAAGCGTACCTCGAAGGATGTTTATCACGAAGCAAGCCATCGTCGTAATAACATGCGATCGACCGTTGTTGCAGCGGTCATTTATGATAATCAGGTCACCATTGCCAATGTGGGTGATAGTCCAGCGTTTTTAATTCGGCCCGGCCAAGCGCCAAAGCGGTTAACGATTGCTCATGTGCATCGTTCTGACAAAGGTAAAGGAGCTTTGTCTCAAGCAATGGGCGATGAGGAGGTGTATCCGGCTAAATTCACGACTACTTTTCAGGAAGGCGATGTAGTTGTACTCTGTTCTGACGGTCTATCAGACCTGTTATCGCCTGAAGAAATTGCAGCGGTGGTGGAACGATATCCAGCTAAGGAAGCCACTGAACGGCTTATTCGCGAAGCAAATAGACGGGGTGGGCATGATAACATCAGTGTAGGAGTTGTGCGTTATGGTCAAATCGAAGGAGGAGAAACTTCGCCTTTAGCCATTGGTCGAGTACCGATAGTTGGGAATGGCGCAATGCTGGGTGGATTAACGCTTGTTGCAGTTGTTGCTCTTGGGTTAACCTTCTTTGCATGGCAGTCGATATTTCCGCGTGATGAGGTTAGACTGCTCGAACCAACCGGCGTCGCCAAAACCGCAACACCAAATACTGATGACCGATCGCCACTTCTAGGCATTGTCACACCTACTTCTGCTCTGCTGACAACCCTTGTTTCGATACCAGATACTCCGACAGCAGCGCCGATACCAACTGCAGCGCCGATACCAACTACAGCGCCAGTGTTACCGCGACCATCACCGAGGCCGCAACGTTCACCAGTACCGCCACCGCCGCCGACGGAACCGCCGACCACAGCGCCGACGGAACCGCCGCCGCCAACGGAACCGCCGAAGCCGACGGAACCGCCGCCGCCAACGGAACCGCCGAAGCCGACGGAACCGCCGAAGCCGACGGAACCGCCGAAGCCGACGGAACCGCCGAAGCCGACGGAACCGCCGAAGCCGACGGAACCGCCGAAGCCGACGGAAACGCCGCCGCCGCCGCCGACGCCTCAAATTTGATGTACGTAGTTATGTGCGAGGAGTTAGATGAGGTGCGGGTTCAGGTGGTTGCAAAGCGGAGATAGCAACAAGTTCATTGCAATGCAATGATAATGGGTACTTGGAAACACTTACCACCTGAACCCGCGATCATGGTTGTAGATTGATGAGCGATTGCATGGTTTGGTATGACACGCAGACAGTACTACATTCGACTAGCAGCAGATCGGCTGGAGTCGTGTGAGCTGGACGATGGCCGTCCGGTTCGAGAACTTATCGATGAGCTAATTCGGCAGTACGAGCTGGTAGGTGATGCCCACGACAGCCACACTTACGGATTATACACTACCGACAAGCGTCGGCTTAGTCGTGAACGCCCGCTTGAGAAGTATGGGTTAGCAGAGGGTACCGAACTGTGGCTAGCCGATACGCAAAAACCGTGGTGGGAGCCGGTAGTGTCTGCGGCACCATTCACATCCGTGTCGCCGTCGTTGCCAATGACGAAAGGTGGATGGTCTTGGCGGGTTGGATATGGTCACGTACTGCCGATTGTAGGTGGTGGAATCGTTGTCTTGCTAATGGTGGCTGTTACTATCTATGTGTACGTGGTGCCGCGTCCATCACGGTCAAACAGCAGGTCTGACAACGGTTCGCTCACAGTGCAATTGGCAGCCTCAGTGGCGAGCCTCAGACCAACTGTGGCTATCGGAACGGGGCCGACGCCGACGCTCGCACCATTGGCAACTGCTACGCCACAACCAACCTCCACATTGCAGCCGACTTCTACGCCAGAAATGAAGCAAGAGACTGTAAAAGGCGTGCAGCCAGACTACATATCGATCAACCCGCTCTATTTCTTTCGTGGGCGCAATAGTCTTGGTGCATACCTCTTCACCGATGACCAGCTTCGCACACCTTTGCCGGCGACAAAGGGATATGTGGTGGTCAGTAACGATGACATAGTAGAAGTTGTGCAGGATCTAGGCAAGATATACCAAATCCGGATTGTAACGAACAGGCTTGATCCGGATGATCCAAAGGTAATTGGTGCAGTCGGTTACATTGCGGCGTGGCTCGTGACCAATGAGAATATTCCGCCCATCCCGACCGCAACGCCGAGATCAATCTCTGAACCACCGAAGCTGCGGGTTAGAAAGCTTAACTCGAATGATGAGCCTATATGTTTCTCGATGCAAATCAGAGGGATCGATGCAAATGGTTGGATTATTCGGGTTGATGGAATGCAGTTATTTGGTATCTTCGACGGAGCTGGTAATGCGCGTGTCTGCGGCTTAGGCAAGTATCAGGAAGTGACGAGTACGATCTACGATCGGTTCGGCAATCCTGTAGCCGGTGGGAGCGGGTTTCCGGTGCGAGGTGGTGACATCATGATTGGTGAATGGCGCTAAGCTAGCAAGATTTTCACGAGAAAAGCCTCCAATAGTATGTAACGACTATTAGGCTCTAGCAGAGTTATACTATTGCTAAATCTATAATTGAACGCCCTGTGATGCATGAGCAACCGAGTTATCGTCAATGATAAAGGGTATCATGATTCATTGATCATGCCACCTGATTGACAAATTGAAGGTTAGACAGTCGCGCCTTCGAGAAAAACGTAATAGATGCTACTGATTAAAATGTGATAATATGTGGACATCCATTTGAGCATATAGAACGACACAAGAGTGATGTGAGTGAAGATACGTATGCGCTTGCCAAGGCGATACTGTAACGTTCACACCATAGGGATGGATTTGCTTGGTAAAGTGAACCGTGCGTATGATGAACAGACAGGCCGTGAGGTGGCAATTAAGCTGTTCAGCGGCAGTCAGAATAGTACGGTGTGGCATTATTCCTCGAATGAAGCATCGGTGTTGCGCCAAATCACTGAATATCGATAACATCCGCATATTGTGGAATATGTAGAGAGTAACTTTACCTGTGAGCCACACTACATTACCACCAGATTTGTAGACGGGGTGAGTTTGCAGGAACAGATAGGCGGAAGACCTTAGCCAAGATGGTTGGTTGTATCGGTTGTCGAGCAAATCGCGACTGCACTTGATTATCTGCACCATGGACATCCCACGCTTAGTCTAATAGTGCATCGAGATGTCAAGCCGCACAATATTTTGCTTGACCGCCAATGTCACGCAGTGCTCATTGATTTCAGCATTGCCAGTCATCAAGGCTTCGCCGTAGATGAGGAGAAAAACCATGGTACGACGGCCTCTATGGCACAGTAACAGTATCTATGAGTCGATCACGAAGTCCCCCGCTTCTGACCAATTTGCTTTGGCAGTTGTGGCGATTCAAATGCTGACCAGTAAGCCACCGTTGCATCACTATACCAAAACGGCAGTAAAACAACTTGAACAATGGATGAAAGGCGACTACGATGATATCAAAAAACTAGTTGGCGAACAGTGTCCGAATACGCTGAAGAAGTATTAATCAAGCGTACACGACGTGCGAGGAGTTTGCCGAGCAACTTCGGCATACGTTGCAGGCAGACGGTGAAGCCGCTAAGCAACCGAGTGCGCAGGTTCGTCCTTCGTTAGGAGGTGTTGGTGTCTCTCCGATGGAGTGGTTAACATTTGGAGTAATACTGGTCATCGCCGTCATAATGCTAATTGTTGAGGTCATGCAGACTATACCAACGTCGTAAGTACCTACAGAACCGCCTGTGTCTGCATCAGTGCCATCTTCCCGTTCGACAATGCTGACGCAGCAGCGTGAGCCACTGTGAGCAGCGTCTTCGACAGACTCATAGACGTTGAGGTGGATATTGCTGGCAACCATAGTTGATTTCAGCGCTCACCAGCGCGTTATAGGTCAGTTACACGGATAGTGTGAAGTGGTGGATCGAGGGGTGAACAGTTGGTGTCAGAGCATCAATTGACGCATGAAGTAGCATTAGATAACAGCGAGGAGGGAAATTATGGCTGTCATCGGTGCCGATCTTGATCACTTGCGCGCAACCATTGCTGCACTGCGACAAGGGCACGCTACAGTGCAACAAGCGTTTCAGAGCGCATCGCAGGCAATGCAAACGTTGCAGAGTGGCCAGTGGTCTGGGCAACATCGCTTGCAGGCTGAAGCAATCTGGGAGCGGGTTCAGGCCCAGTTGCCCGTTGTGCTAAACGATCTAGAGGGTTTAGTTACACGGACCGAGCGATTTGCTGACAATTTGGAGACAGCAGGTAGTCAGTTCAATAATAGTGCAGTGATTAGTGGTGCTAGTGCAGAGATTTCGCATGCAGCATCTAATACCGTGGTGTCCGGAGAGCCGAACCAAAGTGTCGTATTGGAGAATTCTCCGTCATCGATTAAAGGGGTGAGTGGTGGACAGCCGTCACTATCTTAT
>CAKZRZ010000004.1 GCA_937918955.1 uncultured Arenicella sp. | reverse complement strand
CTCGAAGGCATGTTTTATGCGGTCGAGCGGCGCGATAAAGAAGGGCAAGTTTGGTATGGCAAAGAACGACTATCGTTTGAGGAAACTGTCCATGCTTACACTCAAACGCCGAATTGGCTTGTCAATCAAGGCAAGCGCGGGCAGTTGGAAATTGGTTATGACGCAAGCATGGTGATAGTGCCGAAAGGCTTTGAGCATGAGCAAAGAGCGGCGAGGATTGCGGAAAGGGTGATAGCGACGATTTCATCGGGAGAAATTGTGTTTGAAAACGTGTGAAGCGAATTAGCCAACGGCGGAAAGTTCTTCGACGAAAACGCTGGTTGTGAGTGTGTGTTCGGGCGTTCCCCAGTAAGAGCCTGTAACGGGCGCAGTGAGTTCGGGATATGCCGAAGCACAGACGGCGATGTGGTTATCGCCTGCCATGACGCCGTAGCTGGCATCGAAGCCGCGCCAACCTGCATCAGGGAAATAGACTTCGAGCCAAGCGTGAAGTTCGTGATTTTCGCCTAACACTTGGTCGTAGTGATAGCCGCTGGTGAATCGCGCCGCTAAGCCAAATGCGCGGCAGAGTGCCATTTGAAGCACGGTGAAATCGCGGCATGAGCCTTGCTTGTCGCGAAAGGTTTGAGATGGAGAGTGCGGCAAGCCACGAAGGCGCGGATACTTTTTGAACTCGTGATAAATGCGCGAGGTGAGCATTGCTACGAAGGAAAGGGCGTTGTAACTGACTTCGCTAGCAATGGCTCTGCCAAATTCCAATATCTCTTCGTCCATTTCAATCGGCTCTAAACATGGGCGCATGGCAGGGAAGAGCAAATCCATGTAGGGCGTGTTCAATTTCCACGATGAAAAAAAGTTGCTCTCGCGTTGCGTGCTGACGGTCATGTCGGCGGCAATAATCAGCCGATTGCTTTTTTCGCTGAACGACGCTACGTGAATCATGTTGCCATGTTGTGATTCAAGAAAGAGCGAATCGGGAGGAGGGTCAAGGGTGAGCGAAAAGGAAATGAGTTCTTGATGCGAATCAATGCGCGGATAAAAGCGAAGCGTGTGCGGCGCGAAGAGAACAGGTTCAGGATAATGATACTCAGTGCGGTGCGTAACGTGAAGAATCATTCAGCGGAATTAGTGAGCAAAAAAGTTTTCATAAACAAGGTTATCAATCTTATTGAGGCGATTTTGAATATCGTCTAACGATTCGTGTAAGCCTTTGGCGATGATGTCTTGAATGTCCGTGTATTCCAATTCGGAGCGGAGTTGTCCGAGTTTCTTTTCTGCGCTGTTGCTAAAAGTAGAGAGTGGCGTGCCTGTTATGGCGTGGAGCGACGATTCGGCTTGCATGAGTGCGAAGCGAATGGAGCGCGGAAAAGAGTGATTGAAGATGAGAAACTGCGCAATATCGGCGGGAGTGATTTTGCTGTATTGACGGCGATACATCTGATAAGCACTTGCCGATTTCAAAATCGAAGTCCACTGCATGAGGTCGATCGTCGAGCCGACATCTTTGGTATCGGGAAGCAAAATAAAATACTTGATGTCGAGAAAGCGCGAGGTTTTATCGGCGCGTTCAATGAAGTGTCCAATCGTGCCGAAGTGCCAACCTTCGGTGCGCGAGATGGTCGTATCCACAATGCCAAGAAAGAGTTGGCAACTGCGTCGGACTTCGTTGAAAAAATTTGCCGCATTGAGCCCTTTCCACTCGTGCTGGCTGACGGCTTCGAGAACGAAGTGATAGGTGCGGTTAATATGCTCCCACATTTCAATCGAGATGCTGTCGCGCACAGTGCGGGCGTTCTCGCGGGCTTGTTTCAAACAATTAAGAATGGAATTGGGGTTTTCAGTATCGGCGACCATGAAATCAAGCACATTGCTTTTGGTCGGCTCGTGATAGCGTTGAGAAAAGGCGTGTTCATCGCCTGTCGTCAAAACAAGCGGAAGCCATTGCTCGCTCAATCCCGGCGGCAAATCCAAAGAAATGTTCAAATTCACATTGATGAGGCGCGCGTAATTTTCTGCCCGCTCGATGTAGCGATTCATCCAGTAAATTGAATTGGCAACGCGGCTAAGCATGAGTGTAAGTTGAAGTTGCTTGAAATTACGGAACGCAATTCTTTTGCGGAAGCATTATCTAATTACCGTATTTGTTGATAGAAAACTTAAACATCGGAACAGATGAAAGAACGCTTAACAGACGAACGCTTATCGATTGTGCTTTTATGCTCGGCAGTATTGATGTTTATTGCCGCCGCCACGTTGCTTTACCGTTTCAGCGATGGCTTTTCGGAATCGCTCTTGGAAACGGATTCGGGGAAAATTGCGCTGGCGGTGCTCTTTGCCGCCGTGATGCTGATTGTGGCGAACTTTGTCTATCAACTCGTCATCAAATTTGCGATTCCTTTTTCGCGTCCGATGCTGATTGGCTATGTCGTGTGCGAGGTGCTTTATTCAGGCTTTATGTTCGCCTTGCAAGTGTGAAAAAATCAGAGTGCAGAACGATTTTTTCGTAATGCTTGAAGTGTTGCGAGATATTCTTCAAGGGTCAAATCTTTGAATCGTGTTTCTCGCTCGACGGTGTAGTCGCCTGTGCCTTGTTCATATTGATTGAGAAAGCGAATCGTATTGACGATACCGAACTCTTTGCAAAGGACGGCAATGGCTTGCTCGGTGAGCTCAGATAAAGGCATTGTTTTTGGCATTAGGTTAACTCCTTTGCTAATTCAATTGGCGAAATAATTTTGATAACTGACGACCCAATTTGTTGTGCACGGTTGAGTAATTTACGGTCAGTTGTGCAAAAGTAATCCGCATTTCCTACGATGGCAGACGCAAGATGAAGCGCATCAAGTAATGCCAATCCCCGCGAATTCCATTCCATTGCAAGTTGTAAAACTTTATCGTCAGAAATGACCAAGTGTTTTGCAAGACGTAGAATTTGTCGGGAAAATTCTTTTCGTCTTGTGTTTGGATTTTGTTCTTGTTCAAACACTAACGCATCAGAAGCCACCAGTTCAAATGCGCCTTGCTCGCATAGCGAAATAAGAGCGATAGCCGCTTCGGATTCCAGCGCAATTCTCGGTTGTGATTTGTCATCAAAGGGACGTTGAATCACACAAGTATCAAGATAAATTTTCATCAATTTAATTTTCGCGTCCGATGCTGATTGGCTATGTCGTGTGCGAGGTGCTTTATTCAGGCTTTATGTTCGCCTTGCAAGTGTGAAAATATCAGAGTGTAGAACGATTGTTTCGTAATGCTTGAAGTGTTGCGAGATATTCTTCAAGGGTCAAATCTTTGAATCGTGTTTCTCGCTCGACGGTGTAGTCGCCTGTGCCTTGTTCATATTGATTGAGAAAGCGAATCGTATTGACGATACCGAACTCTT
>CAKZRZ010000003.1 GCA_937918955.1 uncultured Arenicella sp. | reverse complement strand
ATACAAGCGTTGCTCGTTATGCACTTTCATAGCGCTGTCTTTCTGCGAGTAGTTGGTCAAATGCGACGTAATAATGGCTAATATCTTCGCCTCAAATGGCTGATCTTTAGCGCAGATTTTCTTCATTCGCTCAACGTATACATCAAAGCCGTATTCACATACTTCTTGCAAAGCCTGCTCTTTCGATTTGAAGTAGTAATACAGACTGCCTTGTTGGATCCCCATAGACTGAGCGATATCTTGCGTAGTCGCGCCATGAAAGCCTTTGTCGGCAAACACCTTTGCAGCAGCTTCAATAGCTAGCACTTTTTTAGCCGCGTATTTTTTCGGCTTTGACTGCTCAACCGCATGTTGTGCGCCCGCGACAGTGCTTTCACCTAGCTCAATAATGTTGTCTGCTTCATTCATGGCGGCGATTATATACGGCACACTTCAATTTTCTATAGACTTATAGATTTATTTGCTAAATATTTTATTATGTCGATAGATCAATTAGTTATATCTATAAAATAATTGAAAAAAACAAATCAAGACAAGATCAACAATTCAATTTTAGTTCGTAGTATTCTCAATCTATCAAACAACAAAACCACCTTGAAGATGAGCGAATTAATCGTCAGCGACCTGATTGTCTACCCCTTAAAATCGGCAAGAGGAATTCACCTTGAATCAATGCAACTGAATGAACTCGGCCCCGAACTTGATCGACGCTGGATGGCAATTGATAGCCAAGGCAAATTTGTAACTCAACGCAAGCTACCGAAAATGTGCCTAATTGAAACAGCGATGACGGTTGATGGCTCATTAGAGTTATCGGTAAATGGGGAGGAAAAGCTTACAGTGCCTGCGGGCGGCTACGAACCCAAGCAATCATCGATATGGGGAACCGAAGTACAAGGAGAAGATTGCGGAGATGCTGCAGCCGATTGGATGAGCGCGTTTTTAAATAAACAATGTCGAATTATCTATATGCCGAGTAGCCATCAACGTTTGGTCGATACTGATTATGCCACCCAGCAAGAACGCCTTGGCTTCGCCGACGGGTTTCCTGTTCTAATTGCCACACAAAGTTCGCTAAACGATTTCAATAGCAAACTGGGGTTTGAGGTAGATATGGACCGGTTTCGACCGAATATCGTCATTGATGGCAATCCGCCTTGGGCCGAGGACAGCTGGAAAGACATCACTATCAACACCATCAGATTGAGCCTGCTTAAGCCTTGTTCTCGATGCATCATGCCGTCGATCAATCCTCAATCGGGGGAGAAGCAAATGCAGGTAAATCAAGCTCTACAAGCACACCGACGGCGGGATCGAGAAACCTTTTTTGGACAAAACGCGGTTTATGATCGCCTAGGCACGATTCAAATCGGCGACTCTGTGCTCGTATTGTAATAGCGCCCTTTAGGCTTGGGGGATCACACCAAGCTAAGCAACCGCTCGCTTTAAAACGTCGGCATAGCCATTTGCTATACAGTCATAACCTTCAAAGTAGCCGCCCGCTTTTAGCTTATGGTGCAAAGTAGGCAAACGGTAACAAGGAATGCTGGCAAACTGATGGTGCTCGACATGATAGCTCACGTAGTTTGGAGCAACTAGCAAACGCTCCCACCAAGAAACTAAAGTAGTACCGGTATTCATTCTTGGTGAGCGATCATGTCTGTCTTCGGCTACGCCATGTTCGCCAATTTGTCGCAAGCGCACGATCAAGGGGAACACAAACAACTCTGACGCCCACCAAAGAAGGTAAGCCCACGGCGCACCAGCGAAGCTAAGCACCAATATCATGAGCCCATGAGAGATGGCCCAAGGATGATTATCTCTCCAGTTAAATTGCTTGAGTTTAGTTAGCGTATCTCGAATACCCGTTTGACCACTGATATCGCGAATTATTTTGCGCTTTAGGCTAGCTCGTTCAACTGGGTATTTTTCAACAAACACTTGGTCAGGGTCATCGGCTGTACCAGCATGTCGATGATGTTTTAAGTGATAGTCGCGATAAGCATAGATCGACGTATTTATGACCGAACCACAAAGCCAATGCCCAACGATATCATTCACTCGATCACCTTGAAAAAAAGATCTGTGAGCACACTCGTGCAACAAAATGGCAAGGCCCAATTGACGCCCAGCAAGCACCAAAGTCGATAGGATAAACGTTACGAGGTTAGGCCATACTATAAAGACAACAAACGACGCTATAAGCAAGGCCCAATTGAATGCGAGTATCGACGCAGCACGCAGATTTGATTTGCGTCGCAAATCGCTTAGATCACTCTTAGAAAGAATCTCAGATAATTTGATATCGTTTTTCATAGTGCCGTTCCTGAACTCTAGGGAGAGCCAACATCCTCTTGAATATAACTAAAATAGAAATATAATTCCATATTATGTTACATAATATAAAGAAGAGCTTGACGCCTAGACGATTGATAATGTCCTTGTTCAATACGCCAGAGACAAGCACACTCACTATCGGCCAACTTATTAATGCCGGCTCCCTATTTGACTTCGAGCCTAGCTCCGTACGAATGGCGGTTACTCGCCTTATTAAAGACCACCTTATAAACAGTGTGGAGCGAGGTGTTTACTGCTCAGGCAAAAACGCAGAAGCTCTATACGCTGAAATTCAAGGTTGGCGCACAGCAGATAAAAAGATGAAGCCTTGGCAAGGAGATTGGCATCTTGCTTTAACAACGCACCTAGGCCGAACCAATAAGTCTCAGCTGCGCTCAATGACAAGAGCGTTTCAACTTTATGGGTTCGCCGAGATCGAATTAGGAGTTTGGATTCGGCCGGCCAACCTTATTCAAAATGTTAATCAGCTTTATCAAAACTTATTAGAAATAGGCATGCGCGAGCAATGCTATTTGCTAACCGTTAATGAGATAGCTAAGCATCACCATCAGACTTGGCTAACACAGTGGCCGATCGAAAAACTGCAGGCAAGTTATCGAGAAACGACAGAACGTCTTAATAAGAGCCAACAGTCTTTCGCCAACATGAGCACCGAAGAAGCGGCTAAAGAGAGCTTGCTTCTGGGTGAATCTGCGATACGCTTGATCAATTTAGACCCCTTATTACCTAGAGAAATCATCGATACGGATGAGTTTCAAAGCCTTGTCTCCTGTATGTTAGCGTATGACAAAATCGGCCAATTCTACTGGCAAAAGTTCTTGGCTAACTAGAGATCCGCCACGCCAAAATATTGATAGGCTGCAATCTTCGGACCCTTAATATATTTTTGATCGAGCTTAGTGATGTTAAAGCCTGCATCGGTAATCAAATCTGGTATGGCTCGATTTAAATTACAGCCCCCAGCTAATATTCTCCATACGGGGTTGGCTCGATCTTGCCAGCGCCGTACCGACTCATCGGGAGACTGTCCGTGCTCACTAAAGATCAGCTTTCCTTCGGGTTTTAGTACTCGATGCATCTCCGCTAATGCACTAATCGGATCTTCGATAGTGCAAAGTGTATAGGTCAAGACAATAGTATCAACACTTTTATTATCAAGAGGAATAGACTCACTGGGTAAATCCAACCACTCTAGATTAAGATTAGAAGCATCCAAATTTGCCTGGGCTTTACGTCGCATCCCAGCAGATGGTTCAAGCCCCCAAACAAGATCAACTTGCTCTTCTTGATAATGTTTTAAGTTCAAGCCAGAGCCCATACCGACCTCTAATACTTTGCCTTTCGCCAACGGCACCATTTTTGACCGCAGTTCCTCAATGGCGGACATGCCACAGGCACAATTGATTAGGTGTGGCAGCACATGCTCGTCGTAAAACTTCATACTTAATTGCTCTTGTAATTGTTGAACAGCTGGCTCAACTTATCACACTAATACTCTGTCGCCACGATAACCACAACCGTTGCAGATGGATAGCAATCAAAACTCGTAGCCCTGCTCTTGATACCAATCGACCGCGTCGCGAATACACTCTTCGGCAATCGGCACCTCGTAGCCCAATTCTTCAATCGCTTTACTGCTGTCTGAATATTGCTGCTCTGACAGGTAACGAGCTTGCCCAGGGTTAATCTTTGGTGCTTTGCCAGTAAGTTTAGAAAACAACTCACATAGATATCCGTACAAGATCAAGCTACGTCGGCCTAAAACAAATTTTGGCGGCTTAGCATTGACTACAAAGGCCATCTTTGTAAAAAGGTTGTGATACGTCATATTGGTGCGAGCATTTCCCGCACAAACATAGCCATCTCCAGGTCGAGCAAGCTTAGCTGCTTGAATATGCGCTTTAGCAACTTCGGTGACATGACAAAACGAAGACCCACCTTGCGGACTGAATGGCATTCTCCCCTTTTTTATATCAATTAGAGCGCGACCTAATCGGAGCGTATGATCAAACGGGCCGATTAAAAAACCTGGATACATAAAAACCACATCGAGCCCAAGCTGATGCAGTTTCTCGAGCGCTTTTTGCGCCTGATACTTTGTTTCACCGTAGTTAAAGCCGTAACCATGATAATTAAAGTTACCATTGAGCTCATTGACTAGCCCGCCTTCAGGGTCATAGCCAAGCACGTCGGCAGTGCTGGTATGCACCATGCGCATCACGTTAAATTTCATGCACGCTTTGGCGATATTTATTGCGCCATCAACGTTGATTTGCTTTTGTCGTTGCTCTGTTTGACTCCAGAATGAGGTATCACCCGCAACATGAAAAACCACATCGCATCCTTTGACAATTGTCTCGGCTTCGTCGCGCACAGTGATGTCTGCCAAAACAATCTCGACCGGCAAATCCTCTATAAATTGTGTATCTGAGCCATGCATACCCGAGGCACGCACATCCCAGCCTTCTAAAACTAATTCGTGAACTAAATTACAACCCAAAAAACCGGTAGCACCGGTTACCAAACACTTCATCAGACTCTCCGTAGTCGTAAAAGTTGTC
>CAKZRZ010000002.1 GCA_937918955.1 uncultured Arenicella sp. | reverse complement strand
AACTTCAAACCAAACATAATCATTCTGGCGACCCAAAAGAATATAATGTCGAAGCCAGTAACCAGCACATTAGTTGGATAATATTTTGCTAGCTCGGGTGTTTTCTCAGGCCATCCGAGAGTCGAGAATGGCCATAGGGCTGACGAAAACCAAGTGTCGAGTACGTCATTATCTTGAGTCAATACGGCATCAGGCCCAGCTTGTTCTTGAGCCTCTTCGACCGAGTTAGCGACAAACACATTGCCGTCTTGGTCGTACCACGCTGGGATTCGGTGACCCCACCAAATTTGGCGCGAAATACACCAATCTTCGATATTGCGCATCCATTCGTAGTAAGTATTGCTCCAGTTTTCTGGTACAAATTTGATCTCGCCATCTTCAACAACGCGAATCGCTTCTTTCGCTAGAGGTTCTACTTTTACATACCATTGATCGGTTAAATAAGGCTCGATTACCGCGCCAGTACGATCACCGCGCGGGACCATGAGTTTGTGGTCGTCAATTTTTTCTAGCAAACCCGCTGCTTCAAAATCGGCGACAATGTTTTTTCGAGCGACATAGCGATCTTGGCCATGATAGGGTGAACCTTCTAGTTCAATCGCGGCGTTTTTGTCGAGAATGTTGATCTTCTCAAGATCGTGCCGCTTGCCAACATCGTAATCGTTAAAGTCATGCGCGGGGGTTATCTTTACGCAACCTGAGCCGAATTCAGGGTCGACGTAGTCGTCGGCAATGATTGGGATTTTACGACCCGTTAGCGGCAAGTCGACGGTTTTGCCAACTAAGTGCTTGAAGCGCTCGTCTTCAGGGTGAACTGCGACGGCGCTATCACCAAGCATGGTTTCGGGTCGAGTTGTAGCAACGATTAGGTATTCTTCGGGGGAGTCACTAAGTGGGTATCGCAAGCTCCAAAGGTGACCGTTTTCTTCAGCCGATTCTACTTCCAAATCTGACACCGCTGTATGCAGAACAGGGTCCCAATTGACTAAGCGTTTGCCACGGTAGATTAGGCCTTCTTGATGTAGCTTTACGAAGACGTCTTGAACCGCACTCGATAAGCCATCATCCATGGTGAATCGCTCGCGTGACCAATCAATTGCCGCGCCCATTCGGCGTAGCTGCCGAGTAATGGTTCCACCTGATTCAGCTTTCCATTCCCAGATTTTTTCAATGAACTTCTCACGCCCTAAATCATGACGACTGATGCCATCAACCGCTAAACGGCGCTCGACCACCATTTGTGTTGCGATACCGGCATGATCCGTGCCAACTTGCCATAATGTTTGGTCGCCTTTCATGCGGTGGTAACGGGTTAGCAAATCCATGATGGTATCTTGGAATGCATGACCCATATGCAAGCTGCCGGTCACATTCGGCGGAGGAATGGCAATACAATAAGCCGTTTCAGATTCACGAGCGGCGAATGCGTTATTGTCTTCCCAGCGTTGGTAAATCGCCTGTTCAATCTTAGACGGCTGGTATTGGTTCTCTAGTGCGTTGCTCATGGCGGTAAAATGCAGTGAAGTAGTATTGATTCAATTGCGCCGATTATACGGCTTTGTCGCGGGTTTATGCAGGGATAAATCGATCGCAGAGAGGATAATTTGGTGCTCGGCTTTATTGGCGAGCTTTTGCGGGGTCTTGAGCCTTATTAAAGCTCAATATTGTGCATCTTTAGCTCAAAGCCTTCGGCTTGATAGCTCTTATAGCGCTTGCGAGCTGACGCTTTTGAGTCGTCGTCAGCCTCAACAATTTCGGCAATGCGTTCAAAGTGATGATTAAACATTGGTACGTCAGCTGATAAATTAATCAGAACATCGTGCTGGCGCTCTAAAACAGCCGGGGATACGGAATTGTGGTCGCCAATATGTACTTTTGAGGCCGGAGCCTGCTCTGAAAGTGGGTCGTGGGCTAAGAAACTGCTGTCATTAAACGACCACATTACTCGGTCGAGTTCTGTGGTCGATTCAGGGTTGTCTGTAATTACCAAACAGCTTTGTTGCATCTTCTGCAACTTGTTAGCCAGACGGCTCGCTAACTTGTAGCGAGCGTCTGTCACGCGATTTGAAATTAGGTAGAAATCAACCTGTTTCATGTTTCTATCTTCATCTTTAGAGCCTAAGCGACCCAAAGTTCAGTTAACTCAGCGCTTAAGTTTGTACTGGTTTAACAGCGATCCATCAAGTACTGAGTCAAGATCGGAACAGCGCGACCGCTGGCAAGCTTGCCCGCGGCGCCGCCCCAAGCCGTGCCTGCGATATCTAGGTGTGCCCATCGAAAATCTTCGGTGAAGTACGATAAAAAGCAAGCCGCTGTAATCGTACCAGCACCGGGAGTACCAATGTTGGCAAGGTCGGCAAAGTTACTTTTAAGTTGTTTCTTATATGTTTCTTTAATAGGGAGCTGCCAAGCATGGTCTAAACTAGTATCGCCTGCGGCAATAAGATCGTCCACCACGCCTTGGTCATTGCCCATCACGCCAGCGGTTTGATGACCAAGTGCAACAATTACCGCGCCGGTTAGAGTCGCAATGTCGATGACCGTGGCAGGTTTAAAGCGTTTCGCATAAGTGAGCGCGTCGCACAAAATGAGCCGGCCTTCGGCATCGGTATTTAAAATTTCAATGGTTTGACCAGACATGCTGGTTACCACGTCACCTGGTTTATTGGCGATGCCATCAGGTAGGTTTTCTGAGCTCGGTACAATACCAACAACGTTGATTGGCAAGCCCATTTCAGCCGCGGCTTGCACAGCGCCAAATACACTGGCCGCGCCACACATATCGTACTTCATTTCGTCCATTTTGCCGGCTGGCTTGAGTGAAATACCGCCTGCGTCAAAGGTAAGTCCTTTGCCGACTAATACATGCGGGGCTTCTTTCGCGCTTTTTGCGCCTTTGTATTCCATGATGATTAATTTGGCTGGCTCGCGACTGCCTTTGCTCACCGACAACAATGAACCCATTCCCAACTCGCCCATGTCTTTTTCGCTCAAGACCTTCACCTTTAAGCCGTGAGACCTACCCATTTTTTTCGCTCGACTTGCTAGATAGCTAGGCGTACAAACGTTGCCTGGCATATTGCCTAAGTCTTTTGCTAGAGTTTTACCATTGTTAATAGCTAAGCCTACCGATGCGGCTTTCTTCGCAAGGCTCAATGCTTTACGGTCTTGGCACCAAAGCGTTGCTTTGAAATCTTTTGCTGCTTTAGCACCGCGCGCCGCTTTAGGTGCTTTAATGTAAGCGTATTCTGTATCGCCAAAGGCTTCAACTAAGTGGCGGCTTACCGTTTCAATATCGCTTTTTCCTGATAGCGCATCTAGATCGAAGCTTGCTTCATTTACGCTAAGTGATTTTAGTTTTTTTGCTAAGCCCGCCAATGTCTCACGAACGGTCTCGGTATCTAAAGATTTAGCGTCGCCAGTGCCGAGAAGCACCAACTGCTTGGCGCCAATGCCTTGCGGCACCATCAGGTTAACGGTTTCGCCAAGCTTGGCACTGAACTGCTCGGTTTCTTGCAAGCGAGCTATCGCACCGCCTGTCGCGCTATTTAGCTCAGTGCACTGTGAGCTGATTTTCTTCAGAGATTTTAAGGCAACAACTAAGCAGTCGGTTTTTTGTTGGTAATTTTTGGTGGCTTTTGCTTGAATCTTCATCTGCGGTTCAGGTCCTATTCGTTTTAATCGTGTTTTAGCTTTAGTGTTCGGATCAAATGTGTCGATGCGATGCGCAATGATTAGTTTTCGCCAAATGTGTTGCATTGCTTGTTACAATCCCAAGACTTGGAGCAAACATAATCACCGAAGGTAGTTTAAGCGATGTTTATCGCTTGATTTAACTGAGCCGAGTATAGCTTGAAATGTGCGAGCCTAACACTGTGAGTCACAGTCGAAAAGTTAACATCAATAATTACTGATAGACCTATAAAACCTGTTTTTGCTGAATGATTGTCAATAAGTCTTTTATCACCGAAGTTTTACGCACCGCATTGGCGGTTACTTTTGTGATCATTAGTATTTTCTTGGTGATGCGTGTGATGGGCTTTTTAAGCCAAGCGGCTGAGGGCTTAATACCGGTTGGCGGCGTTCTGAGTTTGGTGACGCTTAAAATGGTGTCGTACCTTGATGTGATGTTACCGCTGATGTTTTATATCGCGCTTATCATGGTGCTCAACCGCTGGTATTCGGATCATGAGATGGCGGTCTTGGCCAGTGCTGGTCTAGGAACCTTTCATTTTCTCAAGCCGCTAAGTGTGTTGGTGTTGATTCTAGGCGGCTTGGTCACCTTTTTCTCATTTTACCTAACACCACTATCTCTCGCGCAAGGCTATAGCCTTGAACAACAGTATCGACAGAGTAATGAAGTATCGGGTGTGATAACCGGGAGATTTGTCGAAGCCAAAGACGGCAACGGCGTTTATTTCGTTGAAGATTATAATCGCGGTAGTGGCAATTACGAGAACGTGTTCGTTTATAGCAAGTCCTTCGACCGAGAAGGGGTGGTGGTCGCCAAAACGGCGTATCGAACCGAAGATGAGAAAACACAAGATCAGTTTTTAGTTCTGGTTAACGGCTCTCGTTACGAGGGTAACCCTGGTTCACCTGATTATCGCGTTGTCGATTTCGAAAAATACGCGCTGCGAATAGAGCCAAAGAATCAAACCAAGCTTTATTTACCGGTGCGTGCTCGCCCCAATAGTGAGTTAAGAGAATCTGACGACCCTAAGCTAAAAAGCGAATGGTATTGGCGTATTGCAAAGGTGTTTACATTGCCGATATTGGCGATTTTTGCATTGGCCTTAAGCCACGTCGATTCTCGACGAGGCAAAGCTACTGGCATGGTACTCGCCTTTCTAGTGTATCTAACTTACACCAATATGTTGGCCTACACCGTCGCCTTAATTAAGAAGGGAGAAGCGGCAACCGGTGCGCCAGTCTGGTTTGTTCATGCACTCTATTTAGTTTTGGCTTGTTATTGCCTATATCGGCGTAACTATAATTTACCGCTCATCCCCGAGTTTAACTTAGGGCGTAAACGCGCTACGGCTAGCTAAAGCAAATGAGAATTTTAGATCTATACATCGGCAAAATTTTATTACGTCACATTATGGTGACGATTGTCGTATTGTTGGGCCTCTTTACTTTCGTCAGCTTTATTGATGAATTGGGCGACCTTGATCGTGGGCGCTACGGCATCATTCAGATCATTCAATATGTGATACTGACCATCCCTAAAACGCTTTACGAAGTGTTTCCAATGGCGGCATTGATTGGATCGATCATGGGTTTGTCGACTTTAGCGCGTGATTCAGAGTTGATCGTCATGCGTGCGGCGGGCGTGTCGATCCAAAGAATTGTATTTTCGGTACTTAAAGTTGGCATTGTGCTAGCCGTTGTCTCTATGTTTATGGGCGAAGTTGTTGCGCCTTTTACGGAAGACCGAGCAATTTCAGTCAAGGCAGAATCTATTGTCAATAATAGTGGTCGCCGTGGTGATTTCGGCGTTTGGTTGCGTGATGAGAACACCTATGTGAACATCGGCGAGGTATTGCCAGGGCAACAACTCAGGTTGATGAATATCAAAATATTTGAATTCGATAGCCAGAATTTTTTGCGATTTCTATCAACCGCGCGAGAAGGCGAATACCAGGCTGCCGCGCAAACTGGCACACAGAGAGATAGATGGTTGTTAAAAGGCTTGCGTCGAACCATGATTAATGAAGAGAGCTCAGCGGCGGACGAAGTGACAGCGGCGTATTGGAGTACTGTACTCGACCCTGAAATCCTCAGAATTTACCAAGTTAAACCTGAGCAGCTTTCGATATGGCAACTGAGTGAGTATATCGCTCATCTTGGGTCTAATAAACAAGACACCTCAAGTTACGAGCTAGAGTTTTGGTCCAAGATAGTCACGCCATTTGCAACCTTAGTGATGCTGATTCTTGCTGTGCCATTTGTGTTTAAAGAGGCGCGAAGTGGCAACCTTGGTCGAAGCCTATTTTCGGGCATTATGATCGGCCTTGGTTTTTTTATTGCGAATCAAGCATTCAGTTATTTTGTAACACTGTTTGGTATTCCGCCGATTTTGGGAGCTGCTTTGCCGACCATGTTGGTCGCGCTCATCAGCGCCGTGATGATTCGGCGAATTGTTTGATCGGCCAGTTTGTTTGAGCTTTTAGTTTGTTCGTACTAGTTTAGCTTGTTCGGCCTATGGGTTTAAAGCTTCTATTTACCCTTAGCTTTATTCTTTGCTTGATGACGTTTTAAATTACTAGCTCTGTCTTTTGCTGCTTGCTCTGCCGATTTTACGATCATGGTGTTGGTTAATATATCGTGCCAGGTGCGTTTGCGCCCATCTAATAGCGACCATGTATAGCCGAGCCCTAAACAGGCCCAAGACAGCAAGGCCGCTAGATATCGTTTAAAGGCGGTATTCCAATCTATAAACTTACCGTCCGGTTTCACTAAGTAGAGTTTCCATGCTTTCATACCGAGTGTTTGGCCGCCATGTGTCCAAAACCAGCCATAGAAGAAAAAGCTTACGCAAAATATGTTGATGGTCACTAATATTCCGCCGACCAAGCGACCTAGCTCGCTGCGTTCAATTAAATTTGGATTTGCGGGGTCTGGCGCAGCAAAAAAAGCATCTGGGCCGAGCAATGTAAAAAAGCCCATCAATACGGCCGAAGTGAAGAAAACAACACTGGTCAATAATAGACCATCGTAAGTCATCACGAGCAGGCGTTTAAAAAATCCGATTGTTTGCATTTTGTGGTTTGTTTGTGATGTTTTCACTGCTTAAACGAAAAGTTGTACACAATTGAGCGTATCGTGGTTAGCTAGCCTTGTTTAGAGCAGTTATCTTTGGTTTCGCTTAATAATGTTTCTATAAGCTATTGATTTCATGTGATTAAAACTGTGTGCTTAAAAAATAAGCAACCGTGCTTACTTTTAGAGTTCATCAGCAGTTTGCATAGTTGTTAACAAAGTTATCCACAGTTTTTGTGGATAACGATGCTCAGCCCGCATAGACATTGTGCCGAGACAATTTGAGAGCAAGCCTGAGGCTTAAATTAGGCTGTGATAATAGTGTAAGTCTTGTGTTTTTAGCAAACAGGCGCGACCATTATATAGACTAAAGAGGCTAAAATTTGAGGGTTTGGATTGGCTTCGAGCGATTAACCTTACGCCGATGCTCTGAGCATGGCCAGCTGAGCGTAAACCAAGCTTGAAATAAACTGCGCGAATTACTATTGTAGAAGCTCAATGTGAACACTCATTATTGTGGCTATTTATCTGTGTAATCTCTTAGCGGGTACATTTGCACAGCCGCAATCGGTAGTACTGCATTTTAACTGATCCATTATTATAATTTTGCCCTGGGGGATTCATGGCTAATACGTTTCACTATCTCGACAAAGCACTTTCACACGTACGTGACCTCGGTCTGATGCCAGAAAAGGTCGATGAGGCGCCAGTAATCGCGCTTTTAGAAAAGCTCACTGATATCGACGAGGCGAAAGTTGTCGCGATTGCTCGCACACTTTCTCAGGCCTCGGTCTTCAATGATATTGTCCGGGAGCAGGTGTCGCAGATGTCGGTGGGTTCTCGTTACGAGCAAATCACTGAGTCTTTTAACTCTATTCGCGATGATGCAAAGCGCATGGTCGCGCAAGTTGATGACGGCAAAGTTGATACCTTCGAACGCATTAGCAATGTCTGGATGAAAGTCACTCGTGGAGATATAGCCACTCGTTTTGACGACATTAAGGATACTTATCTCGAGGTCGCGAGTGACTCTCGTGATCAAATTGAACGCGAGCGCGTTATTTTAGAAGCTTATCAAGATTTTCGCGGTGCGATTAAACAGTCGGAGATTTACGCTCTTGATGTGTTAAAGCAAACCGAAGGCATATGGAATGAATCAAAGGGCGCTTTAAAGCAAGCGAACGATACTGTGACGGCTTACGCCGGCGAAGACTTGGCTGAGCGAGCTAAGCTTGAGTTGGCGCGTGATGAAAGTATGCGTCAATTACAATTCAGTGAAGACCGATATCAAGTTGCTAAAGATATCTCTGATAATTTAACCGTCAGCTACAACACTTCTGAAGTGATCATGGCTCGCTTAATGCAAACTAACAGTGCGAAAGAGCGCGTTTACAAACAAGCCATTACCTTCTTTGGCACCAATGAATCGGTGCTTACCGCCTTAACGGCTTCGTTCACTGGCTTGTTCGGTTTGCATGAAAGCACTCAGGCCTTGGAAGCCATGAAAGAGGGTGTGTCAAAAAGTCTGGAAGATTTGGCAGACATTGGCGGCAAGGTTCAGGAAGCCGCTGTTCGAGCTGGTTATGGGCCAACAATTCGAGCTGATGCAGTTAAAAAGCTAGTCGATTCAGTGGTCAATTTTCAGGAGCGTTCTCGTGAGATTATTGATGAAATGCGAGTGTTGTCTACCAAAAACGCGGAAGAGATTCGAGAGTCCGTTGAGGACGGCAAGCAACGCATGGCGAAGATCATCGAACGAGGTGGTTCTTTACCGCTTGCCAATAAGGTCTAGTTAGACATAAGCATTTAGCGGAGGTCGGTGCGCGTGAATATAACGCGCGCCGGTTCAGCGTAATTGAAACCGTGAAGGCTAGTTAATGGTGGATAATCCAATCAATAGGGATAGAAGTGACGACAAGGCGCCGTTAGAAGATTTAATGGCGGCCATGGATGTGGTCGATACGCTCCGGCATGACCAAAGTATCGCCGAGCGAGAACTTGATGGTGAGGGGCGGCGTGAACGCCTCCTCGAGCGATTGCGTGATATGTATTCAGCGCAAGGTATTGAAGTGCCGGATCACGTACTAGAAGAAGGTATTGCCGCATTAGAGCAAGAGCGATTCCAGTATAAGCCTGTGCCGCAAAGTTGGCGTACAAAGCTGGCGCACATTTGGGTATCGCGTTCGCGCTGGGGTAAGCCTGTTGGCTTTCTGGCGGTGGTAGCGAGCTTGTTTTATGGTTATTACTTCATTAGCGATGTGCTGCCTCAGCAGCGTCTGAAAGCTAATTTGCCAAGCCAAATCAGTAGCAATTTCTCAGCGATTGTTGGCTTGGCCAAAAATCAAGACGTTGTCGATCAGGCAAAAACTTCTTCGCAAGCTGCGTATCAGGCTATTGATGATGGTGATTTAAGTGAGGCGAAATCGATCTTGTCCAACATGCAAGAGGTTAAACGCCTTCTTGGGCTCGAGTATACGGTGCGAGTAATTTCTAGACCTAATCAAAATTCTGGAGTGTGGCGTATCCCACCGAATAACCCTAGTGGCAAAAACTATTATCTTATTGTTGAGGCGATTGACTCGAACAATAAGGTTGTTGAACTAACGATTGTTAATCAAGAGAACAACAAAGCAGTGCGTAAAAAATTGTGGGGTTTGCGGGTAAGCGAAGAGGCTTTTTATAAGGTAGCTGCCGATAAAAAAGACGACGGCATTATTCAATCTAATCAGGTTGGTAAAAAAGCCCGAGGATATTTGAAGCCAGAGTTCAGTATAGCCACCAGTGGCGCAACCATAACGGAGTGGTAGTTATGTGGAGAGGAACAGCTGCACTTCAAACCATTGACCAGAGTTTGCAAAGCATTCGTAATGATGTGGTGAGACTTGATTCACAGTTAAATCAATTAACCAGCGAGATTGCTCAAAATCAACGTCAGCGAGCACGCTTATTAAATGATATTGCCAAGGTCCGGCTCACTGAGCTCGATGTTGGTGAATTACATACCAACATTACTGCGGCCGATCAATCCGCTATGCAGACGCTTGAACAGCGTGATCAAGCAATTGCCGAATTAGCGAGCGAAATTGAGTCGAGCAATGAGGCTATTTCTAGCGCCGAGCATGCTAGAGAGCGCTTATTAGTTGCGTTAAATGAAAAAGCCGAGGCACTAGCTGAGCTCGAGGCGGGCGTTCAACAACAGCTAAAATCTGACGATGAGTATATGGCTCAATTTGAACTTGCCAAAAAGGCCGAGTCTATCGCCGAAGAAGCGCTAAAAAAAGTGCACAAGGCACAGGCGAATATGGCCGAAAAAGCGGCGCCTTACCAAGCCGATAAGCTCTTTATGTATTTGTGGAATCGTGGTTTTGGTACTACCGAGTACTCTGCGGGTCTATTTGCTCGTTTTGCAGATTCATGGGTCGCCAAATTAATCGACTATGAGCCTGCCAGAGTTAACTATTGGAATTTAGAAGAGATTCCAAAGCGCTTAAATGATCACGCCGAGTATGTAGGTGATCAAGCGGATACTCAGCATATGTTGTTGCAGCAGCTTGAGTTAAATGCCCTTGAAAGCATGGGTGTGAAAGCACTGGAGGCCGATATCGACCAGCGTCGCGATGAGCTTGATAAGCATGATGACCGCATAGAGGCAATGGAGCTGGTTCTTAATGAACAGCTCGATCAGCGAGCCAAGTTTGTTGCTGGCGAAGACCCGTTTATTCAGGAATGTCTGCAACGTTTGAGCAAGGCCCTAGAGCATAAAAGTTTAGCCGCGATTCACCAATATGTTCGAGAAACGGTTTCTCCCACCGACGATAGATTGGTGATCGAGTTGCAAGCCTTAGAAGACACCTTAGACGACGTAGAACAAAATATGGTTGACGTTAGAAATTTGCATGACAAGCGTTTTGGACGTTTGCGCGAGTTGGAAAAGGTCAGGCGAGATTTTAAAAATTCGCGTTTTGATGACGCACGCTCAGGGTTTGGAAACCAATCGCTAATCAACGGCGCTATTAGTCAGTTTATGCAAGGGCTGATTTCGGGAGCTGACGTGTGGCGCGTAATAAAGCGAAATCAACGATATCGAAACGTTGCCGCAAGTCCCGATTTTGGCAGCGGAGGTTTAGGTGAAATTGCTGACATGATCGGTGGTGAAATAATGCGCCAAGGTCGCCGGCGACGATCAAATAGAGGCTCAACATGGAATTGGCCTAAACCCAGACGCGGAGGCAGTGTGTTTAGAGCTCCAAGAGGAGGAGGTTCTGGCGGCGGATTTAAAACCGGTGGAGGCTTCTAGTTCCATCGCTTTAAGCCTTACGCCAAACCTCAATAAACATAAAAAAGGCCAGCAATTGCTGGCCTTTTGATTACGCTAGATTACTACAAATTAGCCAGCGAGGTTCGCCGCAGCGAATTCCCAGTTAGCAATTTCCCAGAAGTTCTTTAGATACTCTGGGCGAGCATTACGGTAATCAACGTAATAAGCATGTTCCCACACATCAACTGTTAACAAAGGCGTGATGCCTTCGTCAGTAATCGGCGTGTCTGCGTTGTTGGTGTTTACGATAGCTAATGAGCCATCTGCGTTTTTCACTAACCAAGTCCAGCCCGAGCCAAAGTTGCCCGCTGCACTCGCAGTGAATTTCGCTTTAAATTCGTCGAAAGAGCCAAAGGCCGCATCGATTGCTGAGGCTAGTTCGCCAGTAGGAGCGCCGCCGCCATTTGGTGAAAGGCTGTTCCAGTAGAATGTGTGGTTCCAGATTTGCGCAGCATTATTGAATACGCCACCTGAGCTTGACTTGATGATATCTTCCAGAGATTTATCAGCGTCAGCCGTGCCCTCGATCATTTTATTTAGGTTCACTACATAGGCGTTGTGATGCTTGCCGTAATGGTAGTCGATTGTCTCTTCAGAAATGGTTGGCGCCAACGCGTTACGTGCGTAGGGTAGAGCAGGTAATTCAATAGACATTCATGTCTCCTAATAGTTCTAGGTTAATAGTTAAATCTTGCCGCGCAGTCTACCACAGCTTAAAGCGATGCAATCGACGTTTTGTTGACGTGATTTTAGTGAAAACGTCGAACGTAAGACAGGCTGCTGAATAATTGTCATATAGATAGCTTTGTCATTTTACTGTAAACAAATTACAATAAGATGTGTATTTATCCTATCAATAGGCGACAATACAGAACAAACGTCACTAACCAACTAATCTAAACCAAGAGTTTTGGGTTTTAAATGAAAGAAAATCACAAAATAAACAATCTTAATCGAACCAAAATTGTTGCAACTGTTGGCCCAGCTTCGGGTAGTGTCGCTGTATTAGAGCAGATGATTATCAACGGCTGCAGTGTGTTTAGAATTAACTTTTCGCACGGATCGCATGAGTCACATGGAGAGTCGATTGCGAATATTCGCCAAGCGGCTAAAAATCTTGGGCAAAATGTTTCTATTTTGGGCGATTTACAGGGCCCCAAAATTCGTATTGGCGCAATTAAAGGCGACAGCATTGATTTGAGCGTTGGTCAGGAGCTACTACTTGACTCAGATATCGCTGACGAAGATGGCAGCTTAGACGGCGTAAGCTACTTGTGTGACACATTGGCCGAAAGTTGCGGCCCAGGTCGAATTTTAATGCTAGACGACGGTCGCGTTCAGTTAGAAGTGACCTCAGTTAACGGCAACGCAATCAGCACCAAAGTCATTGCGGGTACAAAACTATCGTCGCGTAAAGGTTTAAATCTAAAAGGTGGTGGCTTAGCCGAAGACGCCTTAACTCCGAAAGACATTAAGGATATGGCGTTTGCCGCCAAGCAAAACCTCGACTATATGTGTGTGTCTTTTCCATCAAAAGCGCAAGACATGCTTGATGCTCGGGCAAAATTAGATGAGATCGATTGCTCAACTAAGCTGATTGCTAAACTAGAGCGCGCTGAAGTGGTCGAATCGGAAGCCGTGATCGATGAAATGATAAACAGCTGCGATGGCGTTATGGTTGCTCGCGGTGATTTAGCGGTTGAAGTTGGTTTTGAGTCCGTCACCTCGTATCAAAAGCAAATTGTTGCTAGATCGCGCAAATTGAACAAGCCGGTTATTGTCGCTACTCAGATGATGGAGAGCATGATTGACTCACCAGTGCCAACTCGAGCTGAAGTATCTGACGTTGCGAATGCTGTATTCGATTATGCCGACGCGGTCATGTTGTCAGCCGAAACAGCGGTCGGTGATTACCCTATTGAGGTAATTCAAACGGTTTACGATGTGATTATCGCAACCGAAGAGCATGCGCTTACGCAAGTGTCTAAGCACCGCGTGGAAACCGAATTTGAATACGTTGATGAGTCGATCGCAATGGCGTCAATGTATTTGGCAAATCACTTTAAAGCTGTAAAGGCTATTGTTTGTTTGACTGAGTCGGGCAGCACAGCGCTTTGGATGTCGCGT
The DNA here is from genome assembly GCA_937918955.1 of uncultured Arenicella sp. Taxonomy (GTDB): domain Bacteria; phylum Pseudomonadota; class Gammaproteobacteria; order Arenicellales; family Arenicellaceae; genus Arenicella. The sequence goes on along the minus strand of CAKZRZ010000002.1, from coordinate 1,811 downwards.
ATTAAAACTCATTTACCATTGGTTGCGATGTCTCCAAAAGAGGCAACTTTGAATGGAGTGGCGCTATATAAAGGCGTACGCCCAGCGCATTTACCGCATAATTCAGAGCGTAATTCCCAACTCGAAGATGTAATTAAGTATGTTGGTAATGCGGTTGAGCTTAAGAAAGGTGATTATGTGGCGATTACTTATGGTGACGTCGTCGGCGTTGATGGTCATACGAATACGCTAAAACTGCTGCAAGTTAGCTAGTTTTAAACTAAAAAGAGCTCATATCGGGCTTATTAGAAAAGGCGCTCTAGAGCGCCTTTTTTTATTGACTGAAGGGCTTGCAATCGTTGAATTATCACAATAGATGCGTATAATTCCGCGATGGAAAATATCAAACAAGCCCTCACCTTTGACGACGTTCTTCTAACGCCTGCTCGTTCAAGCGTTTTACCACGTGACGTCGATCTCTCCACGCAACTTACCAAAGACATTCGCCTAGGCATTCCTTTGCTGTCGGCTGCTATGGATACGGTAACTGAGTCTCGTATGGCCATTTGCTTGGCCCAAGAAGGCGGCCTCAGCGTCATCCATAAGAACATGACGCCAGAATTGCAGGCTAAGAATGTTTCTCGGGTAAAAAAATTCGAAAGCGGTGTCATCAATGACCCAATTACAGTGTCGCCGAATACAAGCATCGGCGATGTACTGGCTTTAACTCGTCGCCACCGCATATCCGGTGTACCAGTTGTTGATGGCGATAATCTTGTTGGCATCGTTACCGGGCGTGACCTGCGTTTTGAAACACGCTTAGACGAGCCTGTTTCAAAAGCCATGACGCCTCAGGAAAAGTTGGTCACGGTGAAAGAGGGCGAAAGCAAAGAAAAGATTCAAAGCCTGTTACATGAGCACCGTATTGAAAAAGTGCTGGTTGTTGATGACGCGTTTCACTTGAAAGGTTTGGTGACGGTTAAAGATATTCAGAAATCAACTGATCATCCAAATGCTTCGAAAGACTCAAACGGCAACCTACGCGTTGGTGCAGCAGTTGGCACCGGTGCAGATACCGACGAGCGGGTTGCATTATTGGCCGAAGCTGGTGTTGACGTGATCGTTGTTGATACAGCTCACGGACATTCAGAAGGTGTGCTCAGCGTTGTCAGTCGAGTAAAGAAAGCGTATCCACAAATTCAAATTGTTGGCGGTAATATTGCTACCGCCGAGGCAGCAATTGATTTAGCCAAAGCCGGTGCCGACGCAGTTAAAGTGGGTATTGGTCCAGGGTCAATTTGTACTACTAGAATGGTCGCTGGTGTTGGTGTGCCACAAATTACCGCGGTTTATGATGTTGCCCAAGCACTCAAAGGTTCTGGTGTTCCATTAATTGCCGATGGCGGTTTGCGATTCTCCGGTGATATATCTAAAGCAATCGCTGCTGGCGCCAACTGCGTGATGGTTGGTGGTTTGTTGGCTGGTACTGATGAAGCTCCCGGTGAAATTGAGTTATACCAAGGTCGCTCATACAAATCGTATCGAGGTATGGGGTCAATTGGCGCGATGGAGCAAGGCTCGAAAGATCGCTACTTCCAATCAGATGAAGCTGAAACCGAAAAGTTAGTGCCCGAGGGCATTGAAGGTCGCGTGCCGTATAAAGGTCCAGCGATTAATATCATTCATCAATTGATGGGCGGCTTGCGTTCAAGCATGGGCTATACCGGTAACCCAACCTTGGCTCAAATGCGTGAAAACTGTCAGTTTGTGCAAATCACTAATGCTGGTGTTACCGAGTCGCATGTACACGATGTAACCATCACCAAAGAAGC
>CAKZRZ010000001.1 GCA_937918955.1 uncultured Arenicella sp. | reverse complement strand
TGGGTGTTAAGCCAAACAGGTAGCGAATCGCAACGAGGCCGGTCATGCTAAGCAATGGCCAACATGGCCGGATATATGTCTGCAATCGTCACTCTCGGGCTGATACTACTTGACGACTAGGGAGGTATTCATATATGTCCTCGGTTTCTTGTTAATATATCTCTTGCTTGTTGCGTAGTACCAAAGCGAGTCTCGTTAAACGATAGGCCATTGCGACGACAGCGATGTTTTGGCCGCGACGCTTTTTAATTAATGACACTCAGTGACACAGTGCGTCGTCTGGACGCTTATCGCAGAACACGAGTAATGCACACTTGTGCCGTGTATAAGTTGCTTGCGTAGCTAAGGATCAACGCTTTTGCTCATGCCTTGCATCTGAGTTCGCTCGCAACAAGTGCGATTAGTTAGCAAACTACACACGTAAAAGTATGGAGTTAGAACTCTAACAGCGACACATCTTGTGTGACATAGTTTTCGCTGGGGTTAGCTAGACCAACAGCGCGGTTCTATAAACAAACTACCGCAACGTTACCGTTCTCTGCAACAATTGGTATACAAATTTGCTGCTCTTGCTCGTTCTCAATCCCAGTTTCCAAGCGCACAAGTAATTGTCGGTCTTCCCCGTTAACTTGTAAAAAACTTCCGGCAACCAGTAATTTTCCATCTTCTTGTAAGTGTAGCGTTTGCACAACGCTGTTAGTACCCGCGATGAAGTCAGTGTCTAGTGAACCATCCGCATTTATCCGTGCTAGATTTCTATCAACAGTGTCAAGGAGTTCGCCGCCTACTCTAGAAAATGAGCCTCCCAAGATTATCTTGCCATCCGGTTGCACTATCAAAGCATTGACAGTTGAACCGATATTTGGATTAAAACTCAAGTCTAAACTTCCATCAGCATTAAACCGGGCGAGCCCATTACGCTCAACACCATCAATTTCAGTAAACCCCCCTCCAACGACAATTTTTGCGTCGTCCATTAAAGCAATGGGAAAATTAAATGAGAAACCTTCAATAAGTGTGCTGCTGAATACAGGATTGAGGGTTCCATCGCTGTCAAGTTTAGCTAAGCCGTCTCGAGGCTCCCCGTTAACCTCGGAAAAGGGCCCTGCAATATATATGCCTCCATCTTCATCAAGGGTGACGGTTCTAACACTACTGTTCAGATTAGGCTTAGAAAAAGTATCGTCTCGAGAACCATCTTCATTGAGTCGAAATAAATCGCGTTGTTGAGCTGCGATGATTTTTTGATCGGAGCCTATGGCTAGGACATCTGGAAGAGAAAGACTACTGGGCCGATTAAAGCCCGCGTCTGTACTACCATCTTCATTAAGGCGTATAAACACAGCTCTCTGTCATTACCGCCTAGAGCCAAAAAGCCGCTTACAAGAACCTTGTTATCGGCCTGTACAGCTATAGTAGCTGAATTCTGACGATTACCATCCTCAATAGGCGTTACAAATGAAGTATCGACTTCACCTGTTGGGGTTAGTCTAACTAAATTTGGAATGGTTACCCCATTTACCTTAGTAAAACTTCCTGCAACCAACGTTCGGCCCTCAGAGTCTTGCGAAATTACGTTCAGATTAACGTTTGTGTCAGTCAATGCTTGCACTTCCAACGCAGGATCCACTAGGTCTTCAGATGTATATCGGATTACATTAAAACGAGATATTCCGTTTTCGGTTGAACGTGAAGACGCGCTATTTACGATAATGATTTGTTGGTTTGCATCTATAATCATGTCCTCAGCAGCGCTGTCAACAAAAATGGTATTTTGTCGAGCGGCCGAAACTCCCATTGCGTCGATGATCGCAAAGCTACGAGAAGCTAGACCTCCTACATTGTCGAATCTTCCACCTACTGCCAGCCTGCCATCGTTAAATAGTTCTAAAGATTCTATCGAATTATCTAAATCCGGATCATAGTTAGCATCTAGAGACCCATCGGCGTCAAGTCTAGCGAGCCGGTTTCGAGTTGTGGCGCTACCATCTGTGGTTATTGACGTAAAAGATCCACCGATGATTAGTTTGAGATCTTCCTGTTCCACTGCATCTTCTACATTTGACACTTGAGGTAAGGTAAATTCTGAATCTGTAGTTCCATTTTCCGTCAGTCGCGTGACACCAAAAGCTCCAGCAAGAAGTACCTTATTACTTCTAATTGAGCGGACTGATTTAGGGTTATTATAGGTGCGATCTGGATTAAAATTTGTGTCAAGTGAACCATCTGGCATCAGCCGCGCTACGTCTTGAATACTTACTTCGTTTACATTGCTGAAAAAGCCTGCGATTAATATTTTATTATCATTTTGCACATCCACGGAATTCACGCCTCCGTCGACGATAGCCTGGAAACTAGTATCCAAAGAGCCATCAGCATTCAATCGAGCAAACGAGCTAGCCGCTACTCCGTTAATACTAGTAAACCGGCCCCCAATTAATACTTTCCCATCAGCTTGAAATGCAAGTGCAGTAATCGAATTCTGGGGCAGAACAGAAGTGCTAAAAGACGTATCAATTGTGGCATCATTCTTTAGAATCGCGACATTCTCTGTTCGATGATCATTGATATCTTGAAAATCACCTGCAAATACGATTCTGCCATCGGCACCTAAAGCTATTTTGGTTACGTTAGAGCCGCTCAAACTTAAATACTCATTTGCAGCAAAACTGACATCAATATCTCCATCCTGCGCATGAACAATATTTAGGGATATTAATATAAGTACTAATGCAGTTGATGCAATACGAATCAAGTACTGGTTAATAGTTGATAAATTACTTACCCTCATGTCACAACCCTCTGCGTGTTATATTTTTGCTTTCTTAGTTGATCTTTCGATTCACTCCCGCTCATGAATGAAAAATGCTTAGGCAGATGATTTATCGACGCATAGCGATGCTAGTATGTAGAGTGTGGTTGACAAAACAATTTTCAAATTAGAGCCGTTCTAGTTGAGAAAGCTATATGAACTACATGCGTACCCATGGTCAGAGGGAATTAATTTTTGAAAGGGGTTGCAAACCTTTAGGAAGATAGTTTCGCAATAATCTGGCTCGGTGGATGTCGAGCTCTATGTTTCCTTGCAACTACACATTAAAAGATCAATTGTGATTATGTGTTTTGTATCAAAGCTGGGCACCCATAACCTGTTGCAATACAAAGTAGCAATGTAAAGTGGGCATCCTCGGTTTCTCTTGCTCGACTTCTTGTTGCTTATATAAACAGAGTTATGTTCAAACTTCATACATTCCACATATAAACCACAAATCATCTGATTAAAGTTCAAGGCTCTATAACAAAGGAACAAATAGTGGGCTGAGTTAACGATGGATATAATATTTGGTTTGATTGGATTGATTATCATGCTGGCGATTGGTGTTGGTGTGATTCTAGTGGTGGTTTTTCTGGCGCGGAAAATGGGTGTGTTGAGTCAGTTTAAATCGAAAGACGACGACGCATTAGCGAATAACGGTTTCAATCTTGGTGGTTGGTTAAAGCAGTCAATAGTCTGGCGCTTTGCCTTGGTGGCTGTGCTGATCGCACTTATGACTATACCTATGGCAATGGTGACCGATGTTATTAGGGAGCGCAGCGAGCTCTACTACGCTGTGCAAAGTGATGTTGCTGCAACGTGGGGTAAGCGTCAGCAAGTTAAAGGGCCATCGCTACTAATTCCTTACACAGAGCGCTTTGATTCGGTCGAAGTCTTGACCGATAAAGACGGTAACGAGCGTAAGAAAAACAAAACAGTGTATCGAAAACGCACTGCAATTTTGCTTCCCGAAGACTTAAATCTGGACGTAAAACTATTAAGCGATACGCGTACTCGAGGCATCTACGATGCCTTGGTTTATACCGCAGACATCAAAATTAGTGGCGCATTTAAACGCCCGAGCTTGAGCGGCCTATCTAATAATATCGACGAAATTCATTGGAATCGAGCTTGGTTTTCTGTAGGTCTATCGGATACCCAAGCTATTAACAAAGTCTCTGAATTGAGATGGAATAATACGCTTGCCGAATTTGAACCTGGAACTAAAATCACGAACATAGTAAATAGCGGTTTCCATGCACCCTTGGATTTACGTGAGCCAAACACCAATGTCTACGAATTCGAGCTCGATATTAACGTTAATGGTAGTCAAGGTTTTTACTTTACACCATTCGGAAAAATCACCAATATTCAGATAGATTCTGATTGGCCACACCCGAGCTTTCAGGGCAACGTGCTACCTGATTCGCATAACATCAATGCCGATGGTTTTAATGCCAAGTGGTCGGTGCCGCATTTAGCCAGAAACTATCCACAGCTGTGGACTTTAGAAGTTCATGAGTTCGACATAAATGAATTCAGCGCGGGCGTGAACTTGTTTGAATCAGTATCGTTGTATTCGCAGATAACTCGAGCGATAAAATACGGCGTACTGTTTCTGGTGCTTACTTATCTCACTTTTTTGCTTTTTGAAATGGGCATAGGGCAAAGGTTGCACATCGTTCAATATGGCGTGATCGGTTTGGCTTTATCCATTTTTTATCTAACCTTGCTCTCGATGGCCGAGCACGCAGGCTTCTTGAGAGCGTATGTGAGTGCTGCCGCTATCATCATTATTATGATCGGCGTTTACGTGTTAGCAGCGTTACGCAGTCTTAAACGTGCTGGCATCATTACGATTTTATTGATTAGCCTATACGGTTTGTTGTACACAATGCTGCAATTGGAAGACTATGCCTTGCTTGCGGGCACAAGTTTACTTCTGGTCGTCTTAGCAGCGATGATGTACTTAACTCGTAATGTCGGAAAACCGCAGCAGAACTTGGAGGCTTGAGTTCTGCGAAATTTGCCGGGGTCAGAGTGAAATTAATTGTTGGAGGGCTTAAAAATTTTTAGCAAGGCAGTTTCGAAATAACCTGACTGGGGGGATGTCGAGCTCTATATTCCCTTGCGACTACACATTAAACGATCAATTGTGATAAAACAGGTAATCAAGTAATTAAAGTGAGTTATCTGATGAGTAACCGTCGTCATTTTTTACAAGGCTTAGCAAGCCTAGGCTTGCTTCCAAGTTATGCATTGCATGCCAGCGATAAGAGTAAAAAGCTCGGTGTTGCCTTAGTTGGATTAGGGCGCTATAGCCGTAATCAATTAGCGCCTGCGTTGCAGTTAACAGAGCATTGTGAGTTGCGCGGCATCGTGACCGGTAGCCCTGAAAAGATACCGGTTTGGCAACAGCGTTATGGCATTAAAGACGCGAACGTGTATAGCTACGACAACATGCATGAAGTCGCAAACAATGATGATATAGATGTGATCTATGTTGTTGTGCCAACTTCTTTACACAAGAAATTCACCTTAATCGCGGCTAATGCTGGGAAGCATGTTTGGTGTGAGAAACCCATGGCAATTACCGCTGATGATTGTCAAACTATGATCGATGCCTGTGATAAAAACAGAGTGCAGTTAACCATCGGGTATCGTTTACGTCATGAGCCAAATACACAAACAGTGATTCAGTATGCCCAATCAAAGCCTTATGGTGACATTAAATCAGTTGTAGCGCGTGCAGGTTATCAAGGTGGTGCGCCGGAAAAAGGAGACTGGCGTTTGAATCGATCTATGGGAGGTGGCGCCGCTTACGATATGGGAGTTTACCCGCTAAACGCAGCTCGATATGTTACTGGCGAAGAACCGATTTCAGTAGCGGCGGAGCATAAGGTATATCGCCCCGATGTGTTTACCGAGGTTGATGAAGCCACTTTTTTTAACTTGGAGTTTCCAAGCGGCGCGGTTGCCGAGTGCGCTACCAGTGTTTATGAAAACATGAATCAATTGCGAGCAGATTGCGCTGACGGTTGGTATCAACTTTCACCTTTTCAATCGTATTCTGGTGTTAAAGGTGAGACCAGTGATGGCGTACAGCTTAATAAAACTGTAGCCAATCAACAGGCTGCGCAAATGGATAACGACGCCCTAAGCATACTGGCTGACATCACACCAAGGGTGCCAGGGCTAGTTGGTCTAAATGATATTAAAGTTGTTGAGGCGATATTGGAGTCGGCCAAACAGAGTGGCAGCCGAGTAGCGATTTAATAAAGCGTATTTACCGTAGATAAATTGGACACCCATAATCTGTGGTAATGCAAAGTGGGTGTCCTCGATTTTTCGTCGGTTTTTTGCTCAGATGGATGGCATTAGCGCTGTAGATATAGCTGAGTTCACACAGCTGCCACAAAACTCCCTTTCTCGCGGCGCTAACCGATTACTAAAAAAACAAAACATACGTGAATTGGCTGATCCTAATGATAGGCGAAGATAGCTTTTATATTTAACCGATAAAGGTCAAGGAATCGCTAACGATTTCATAAAACACTTGATTGATGCAAACCAACGCCTCACCTCTTCATTGACGCCAAAATAGCTCAAGACGTTCGAAAGACTACTGGACAAAATTTGTGATACTACTCCGTAGTATAAATTTGCCAACGCAATCATTCGCTTATTCTAAAACTAATATGGGCAGTCTGAGGTTGTTATAGTTTTTCATAGAATGCCTTTTCTGTCCGTACAAACTTTAGAATGTAACCTTTAAAACCACTGTCTAAATAATCTGTGTTTTCAGGTTTAGAAAAGGTAGATGTATAGCCAAGTTTAAGCAGTTTTTTCGCTAGCTTATTTTTCCTACCTCGGCCAGGGTCTACAATTATTACTTCACATTCTGGATTTGAGTGCTCTTTAATAAAATTTGAAAGTAATTCGACATGCTCGTCTTCATACAATATGTCACTACCAATTATTAAATCGAATCGACCTAAACTATCACTATTATCCCCCCAGCCTGTTCTTTCAAAAGGAATAAGCGCGTCCCCATTCAGTGCAGAGTTTCTAGTTAGAAACTCTTCTACATCTGGATGGTAATCAGTTGCAGTAATATCCACGTGTCGCTTATTGAGTAGCAAACTACATAGAGCCGTACCACACCCAATCTCTAGAACACGTTTAATCCCGATGTTGTAGTCAGCAACATGGTGTGCCAGAACCATACTCGACGGCCAAAGAACTCCAAAAATAGGCCAAGTAGCTGCGGAAATCCCAAGTTCTCCAGCAATCCCTTCAGGGTCGTGGAATTCTTGTTTATTTCTAAGCGTACAAAGGTGGATATCTGTTTTTCCAAACTCAATGGTTTGGTAGCTTAAACGTAGGTTTGTCATGTGGCCGTCTCAATGTTTGAGCGCTCAGCCAGCTATCAAGGACAAATGACAAAACGAGAGTTTACAGGCTATAGCTATTAGCCAAGAAAGGAAAGGAGTTAAATGAAGTTAGAGCTCTATTCATGTTTCTGATCAGCTCTAGTAATTCAGTTCTTCGCGCAGTTTAAAAATTCAATCGATAATTTTCCCTGCGAATTTTCTATATGGGTGAATGCGTGTTCTTCGACAGCTTTGTTCATGCCAAATCACGGATTAAGCTAAAACACTTTAGTAAGCAACAGCAATTATGTTCAGCGAGAAGTTGTACTCTGTTTTTTATAATTCAAGTCCTAAGATAAAACAGTTACACTCTGTAGTACTTGCACTAATTATTACATTCTCAAAGGAGGTTTCTATGTTGAATCACGTTATGCTTGGTTCTGATGATATCGAAGAATCGAAAAAATTCTACAATGCTGTGCTTGGTGTTTTAGGTGCCAGCGAGCCAATGGTGAATATAAACGATACAGGGCAAACCCGTTTATTTTACGCGCATGGTGGGTCTGTATTTACTGTGAGTGAGCCTATCAATGGCGAGCCTGTGACCAACTCTAACGGTTTTACTCTGGGTTTTGCCTGCGAGTCACCAGAGCAGGTTAAAGAGCTGCATGACGTTGCAATCGCCAATGGTGGTACTAGCGTGGAAGACCCTCCTGGGCCACGAGAAGGGTCAATGGG